>JAWXBP010000063.1 GCA_034440135.1 Planctomycetia bacterium | reverse complement strand
GCCACGCAACGCGGCGTCGACTGGCACATGAAAATCACCGACGCCCGCTATAAACTCAAATCGGTCTACCCCAAAATCAAGGTCTGACGAAACACTAGCTTAGTTATGGCGTCGCGGCTACAACCACAGTCTCATGCGTCTCGAAGGGGAATACTCATGCGACTCGAAGGTAAAGCGGCGGTGGTGACTGGGGGCGGGAGCGGGATTGGGCAGGCGATCGCCTGGGCCTTGGCCGCCGAAGGGTGCAAGGTGATGGTGGCCGGGCGCGGCAAAGAACAGCTCTCCGAAACCGCGGCAAAGCATTCTACGATCCTGACTTGCCAGGCCGACGTGGGAAATCGCGAGCAGGTGGCGGCGCTGTTTCAGGAAGCTGGCTATCGGCTCGGCCAGATTCACATCCTCGTGAACAGCGCCGGCATCAATGTGCCGAAACGGATGATGCACGAGCTGAGCGGCGAAGACTGGGACCGGATGTTCGCGATCAACGTGTCCGGCGCGTTCAATTGCATGCGCGAAGTGCTGCCGCAGATGCGCGAACGGCGGGACGGCGTGATCATCAATATCTCGTCGACGTCCGGCAAGCGCGCGAGCTTGTTGGGAGGCGTGGGCTATAACGCCTCGAAATTCGCCATGACGGCGCTCGGCACGAGCGTGTCTTTGGAAGACGGCCGCAATGGCGTGCGCGTAACGACGATCTGCCCCGGCGAAGTGGAAACGCCGATCCTGAAAAACCGCCCCACGCCGCCGACATCCGAACACCGGGCGCGGATGCTCCAGCCGGAAGACGTCGCCGCCGCGGCGCTGATGGTGGCCTGCCTGCCGCCGCGTGCGAACGTGGCGGAGCTAGTTATCAAGCCGACGACGCAGGATTACGCGTAGCTCTAGTCAAGTCGAGGCGCTGCACGTCAGTCTTGGCGGAGCGCCGCGATGGCCGCCTCGCGGGACTTGACGAAGTCCCAGAGCTCCTCGAGATTCGCGGCCGTGAGTACTTTTTCGCAGAATGGTTGCAGTCCACAGAGGACCATTTTGCCGCCGCGCGCCCGTAATTGTTGCGAAGCGTTGGAGAGGATATCGATAAAGCCCGAGCCAAAGTACTTGGTCCGCGAGAAATCGCAGAGCATCAGCGGTGGACGGTGTTCCGCGGCGTCCAGCAGCTCTCTCCGCGTGCGGTCCATCGCCGGCTCGTCCAAGGCATCGTATTCCGGCTCGAAGCCGATGATGGTGATGCCGTCGATTTCGTCGATGGAAAGCATGGGGCGGCCGTGACAAAGGTGAGCTTCGAGTCTAAATCACCGCGCCGGTCGATTCAAGTCATTCGTCACGCTTGCCTGCCACGAGGACGAGCGCCATCGCCGCCAGGCCGAAAAGCATCACGATGCCGACCAGGGAACAGGTAACGCCCATCGATTTAACCTTCGGAGTGGCCCGCGAAACACGCGAAATGACGCGAAAAAAAATCGAGTTGGTTCAAGTTGCATTGCCGTGCTAAATCGAACAACTTCCAGCTGAGCGAATCCCTGGTCGCTGTGCCGCGAATTCCTTTCGCGTGTTTCGCGGGCTAAACTGCCTTACTCGGTGGCTCGGATCAACCGCTGTTCGATGATTGCGAAGATTTGTTTGGCCACTTCCGATTTGGGGCCCGCATGGGCGGCGATCACCGCGCCATGCGGGTCGAGAATCTCGACGCTGTTATCTTCCGAGTGCATGGCCTCGGGGCCGTTGAGGACCATCAGATCGCAGCTTTTGCGTTCTAGTTTGGCCAGGGCGCGCAGGCGCTGATCGTCGGTTTCCAGGGCGAAGCCGACGACCCATTGGTGGGTTTTGGAGGCGCCGAGCGTGGCGATCACATCGGGCGTTTCAATTAGATGCAGCAACAGCGGTTCGCCCGTCTTGGCGATCTTGTGATCAGCGACACGTTCGGGGCGGTAATCGCAGGGAGCGGCGACGCCGATGACGCCGTCGACTTCCGGAAACAGGCGCTGGCAGATTTCCAACATCTCTTCGGTCGAGACGACGTCGTGGACCTGAGCGCGATCCGGATAGGCGACCAGCACCGGTCCGGAGACGATCACCACATCATGTCCGCGGGCGAGCGCGGCCTCAGCCAGTGCTTGGCCCATGCGCCCGCTGGAGGCGTTGGTGAGATAGCGGACCGGATCGAGGTATTGTCGCGTCGGCCCGGAGGTGATGAGGATGCGGGCCATAAGAAGGAAGTGATGAGTGCGGAGTGATGAGTGATGAAAGTTTTCGACTCATCACTCATCACTCCGCACTCATCACTTGTTTTGGTAGCGATGCCTACAGGTTCGCCAGATCGAGTTCGGGCGGGCCGCCGGCCTCGGTCGATGCGCCGGTGACGCGGAGATTGTTCGAGGCGTCGAGGTAGATCTTGTCCTGCATGATCTCTTGGATCACGATCCGCAGCTTGTCGGTGCTTTCGGTTTGAATCAGCGGACGGTGTCCGCCATTGAGGGCGACCAAACGCTTCTGGATCAGGGTGGAGAGCTTGAAACGGCCTCCGACCTTGTTGACGATCTCTTCCTCGCGCAATTCGTCGATCATCGCGATTCCTTATCAAGAGTCAGGGGTCAATATGCGACACAGTTCGGCGACCGCGAGTTCCACGTCATCATTGATGACCTGATAGCGATACCGTTCGATGGACTTTAGTTCTTCGGCGGCCACGGCCAGCCGGCGACGCAGGGCATCCTCGGTCTCGGTCCCGCGCTCGCGCAACCGCCGCTCCAATTCGGCCATACTACTGGGCCGCAAGAAAATCGTCACGGCGTCCGGATAGTGCTCGAGCACGGCGAGGGTGCCGTGAACGTCAATCTCTAAGACTACCCATTTCCCGGCGGCCAATCTAGGGGCCACCTCCCCTTTCAGGGTGCCATACCAGTCGCCGCGGCCGTAAACCTCGCAACATTCGAGAAATGCGCCCGAATCGCGCCGACGGGCGAACTCCTCCGGAGCGAGGAAATGGTAGTCCAGGCCGTTCTGCTCCCCGGGCCGGGGCTGCCGGGTGGTGGCCGAAATGCTGGCGACCAGCGGGGCGGACGCCCGTTGAAACACCTCGCGCAGGACCGTTGTCTTCCCGGCCCCGGAGGGCCCGGAAATAACAACGAGCTTACCGGGCGAGTTGGAAATCATGGCGGAAGTATCAATTTGAACCGCGGAGGCGCTAAGACGCGGAGCGGACTGTGGGGAAATTTGAATTTCTAAATTGGAATGTCGAATCAAATTTGAATGACGAAATCCGAAGGGAGATAGTTAAATCCAACTTGGCAATTTACGGGCTGCGTCAACACCCCGAATCATTCGACATTCGAACTTCGACATTGATTCGACATTCAGATTTAGAAATTTGTCATTCCTCTTCCGCGTCTCAAACCCTCCGCAGTTCAAAGCGCATCACTCCACGTTCTGGATTTGTTCCCGGATCCGTTCGATCGCAGTCTTGATCTCGATCACCTGGCGGGCGATTTCGACGTCGTTGCACTTAGAGCCGATGGTGTTCGTTTCGCGGAACATTTCCTGGGTGAGGAATTCCAGCTTGCGGCCGGCGCCCTCCTCGTTCTGCATGATGGTTTGGAACTGCTCCAGATGGCTGGCGAGGCGGACGGTTTCCTCGGAGATGTCGCTCCGGTCGGCGTAGACGGCCAGCTCTTTGATGAGGTCCTCTGGAGCGAGCGTAATTTGAAACTCCGCCAGCGACCGATTCACGCGCTCCGTGAGCCGCGTCCGATAAGCGTCTTGCACGACCGGCGCGCGGGCTTCGATCTTTTTGAGTTCCGTCGCGATGACCAGGCGATTGGTCTCCAGGTCGGCCGCCATCGCGCGTCCTTCGTCAGCCCGCATCTTGGCAAGATTGCCGAGCGCGGCGTCGAGCGTCTCTTTGATTACCGGCCAAACTCGCGAAGCGTCGCTGGCCGTGGCGATTGATTCATGCACCACGCCGGGGAGCGCCAGCATGTGCGCGAGCGGGAGCGGATCGGGGAGCTGCCAGCGCTTTTGAATCGCTTCGAGTTGCAGGCGATAGCCGTTGAGCACTTCGGCGTCGAGCCGATAATCGTCGGGGCGATGGGCGCGATCGATGCGGAGCGTGACCTGAATGGTGCCGCGGCGAACTTGCTCGCGCACGACGGATTCGATTTCGCCCTCCAAGGCGTTAAAGCCCTCGGGACAGCGCAGCGAAAGCTTGAAGTAGCGGCTGTTGATCGTGCGCACTTCGACGACGACCGACAGTCCCTCGACCGTGCGGTGCGCCTCGCCAAACCCAGTCATGCTCAGCAACACAGGACGCCACCTCTTACTTGCCGGCATGTCGATGAATGGTAATAGCGCTGTCGGACGACAGCGCGCGTGATTACGCTTACGCGGCGACTACTTCGCAGCATCGCCGACGGGGGCCGAGTTCTGGTCCTCGAAGTCCTTGTCACCTGTGACTTCGCCCTGCGTCGCCGTGCCATTAACCGGAGGTGGCGTATTCGCCGTTCCCGTCGCTGCCGCGTCTCCTGCGCCGGTTACGGGAGTTTTCGTCGGGTCAGTCACCGGTCCGATCGTCGACGGAGCGTCCTTCAGGTGATTGACGTTCGCCCCAGATGCGCCGGCGAAGGCCTTCGTGCCGGTGGAGTTGTATTTCACCGTGCAGATGCAAAGCAAAATCCAAACGCCGGCCGCGATCGAGGTGGCCCAGAAGATGCCGCCGGCCTTCGCGCCAAAGGCGCTTTGGCCGCCCATGCCGCCGAGCGCGCCGACGAGACCGCCGCCTTTACCCCGTTGAACGAGGATCAGCAAGACGAGGAAAATCGACGTCAGCAGCAACAGTCCGGTCAACAAATAGCCAAGTGCGTCCCACACGGTCGGAAACCCCAGGGGTTGAATGTGCGAAGTTGATCTTACCCAGCGGCGGCGATAATGCCGCCGAAGTCGGCACTGGTGAGGCAGGCTCCGCCGACCAGAGCGCCGTCGATGTTCGGCTGCTGGAGCAGCGACGCGGCGTTGCCGGGCTTGACGCTCCCGCCGTATTGAATCCGCACCGCCTCCGCTGTCGCCGCATTGTATCGACTGGTCAACAACTTGCGAAGATCACGATGGACCTCTTCGGCCTGTTCCGGCGTGGCCACTTTGCCGGTGCCGATGGCCCAAACGGGCTCGTAGGCGATGACAGTCTTGACCATCTGCTCGGGGGTTAGCCCGGCGAGCGACTCGGCGAACTGCCTTTCGATCACCGCGCCGGTTTGCCTAGCTTCCCGCTCGGCCAGCAGTTCGCCGACGCAGACGATGGGCGTCAATCCGGCGGCCAGGGCCGCATGCGTCTTGGCGTTGATCTCAGCATCGGTCTCCCCGAATACGTGGCGGCGTTCGCTGTGGCCCAGAATCACGTACTTGCAGCCCAGATCGAGCAGCATCGCAGCGCTGACCTCGCCCGTGAAGGCGCCGTTCGCTTGATGGGCCATATCTTGCGCGCCCCAGCCCCAGCGCGTGCCGGAAAGGACGCCGCGGACGGCGTCGAGGTACACAAACGGAGGGCACACGACAACATCCACCCCGGGCTTGTCGGCCGCGAGGGGCTTCAGTTCTTCTGCGAGCCGGACCGCCTCGGCCCGATTGAGATTGATCTTCCAGTTGCCGACGATCAGCGGTCGTCTCACGCGGGAACTCCTTCGAGTGCGGAAATCTCTTTACCCAACAATTTGGCGAGGGCGGCGATTTGCTTGGCGAGGGCGGCGTATTGCTCCGGCAGCAAGGCCTGCGGTCCGTCCGAAAGCGCCTTTTCCGGACAGTTATGAACCTCGATGTGGACGCCGTCCGCGCCGGCGGCGACGCCTGCCAGCGCACAAGGCGGAATCAGATCCGGCCGCCCCGTGGCGTGGCTCGGATCGACGATGATCGGCAAGTGCGAGAGCGCTTTGACGGCCGGCACGGCGGCGACGTCGTACATGTTCCGGGTTTCGGTATCGAAGCCCTTCACGCCGCGCTCGCAGAGCACGAGTTGCGAATTTCCTTGGGCGAGGATGTATTCGGCGCTCATCAGCAGGTCTTTGATCGTGGCGCTCATGCCACGCTTGAGCAACACGGGCTTTTTCGTTTGGCCGACTTCGCTCAGCAGCGTGAAATTCTGCATGTTGCGAGCGCCGATCTGAATCATGTCGGCGTACTCGGCCACCATCTCCACGCGGCGCGGGTCCATCACCTCGGTGACGATCGGCATGCCGTGCTGATCGCCGACTTCGCGCAGCAGTTTAAGGCCGTCTTCGCCCATGCCTTGGTAAGCATAGGGGCTGGTGCGAGGCTTGAAAGCGCCGCCGCGGAAGATGTTCGCGCCGGCCGCTTTCACCGCGGCAGCGATAATGTGCATCCGCTCGGCGTCTTCCACCGCGCACGGGCCGGCGATCATCGCCAGATGCCCGCCGCCAATCTTGATGCCGGCCACGTTGACGATGCTCGGCGTGGGATGCGCTTCCAGACTGGCCAGTTTAAAGGGGGGCAAGATCGGCACCACGTCGGCTACTCCAGGAATCGCGGTGATCGGCTCTCCCTGCAGTTTCCGCTCGTCGCCGATGACGCCGATGATCGTGCGGTAGGTACCACGGCTCAAATGGGCCTTCATCCCCAGCGACTCGATCCGCTCAATCACATGCCGAATCTGATCTTCGGTAACGTTGCTTTTGAGAACAATAATCACGGTAGCGGGTCCAAGTCCTGCGGCGGGATGGGGGGACAGTTTGAAGTTTTCAGTGTTCAGTTTTCAGTGTTTGGACGCCAAGTCCTCACTGAAAACTGAACACTGAAAACTTCAAACTCCCCTAAAAATCGAATCCATCAGTCTACTCGCGGGCCGTCGCCCTTGGGTAGGCCCCCAGCACCACCAGCCGTCGGGATTGGGGCTCCAACTCGGCGATGGCTTTGCGGACCGCCGGGTCGGTTTCGTGCCCTAGGAGCTCCAGGAAGAAGAAATAGCGGCCTGGTTCGGCGGGGAAGGGGAAGGACTCGATCCAGGTGAGGTTCAGCTTGTGCTTTTTGAAAATCTGCAGGGCGTCGGCCAGCGAGCCGGGGCGGTGCTGCAGGTCGCACATCAGGGCCGTCTTGTCGTTCCCAGTCCGGGGGCCCGAATGCTGACCGATAACGGCAAATCGAGTCTGGTTGGCGGGGTTGTCCTCGATGCTCTCGGCCAGCACTTCCAGGCCGTAATGGACCCCGGCTTCAAGGCTGGCGATCGCTGCGGCGCCGGGTTTTTCGCGGGCCAACTGGGCGGCAGCCGAAGTGCTCGTCACCTCGATCGGCCGGGCTTGCGGCAGGTGTTTGGCCAGCCAGTTGCGACACTGCGAGATCGCCTGCGGCTTGCTGTAGACCTCGGTGACATCGCTCCGCGGACATTTGCCGAGCAGGTTGTGGTGGATCGGCAGGGCGACCTCGCCGCAGATTTTCATCGGCAGTCGGGTGAAGGTGTCGAGCGTGTCGGTGATCCGTCCGTCGGTGGAGTTCTCGATGGGCACCACCCCGTATTTCGCATGCCCGCGATTCACTTCCTCGAACACGGCAACAATATTGCCGACCGGCACCAGATCGGCGGAGTGCCCGAATTTCTCTAGTGCAGCGAGGTGGGTGTAACTGTACATCGGCCCTAGATAGGCGACCCGCTGCCGCTGATGGCACGCGTCGATCCCAGAAAGGAGCTCGCGGAACATCGACGCCACGGCGCGGTCCGCGAGCGGCCCCTGGTTGTGGACCGAAACCAGGTTGTGATAGTCGATTTCGGAGAGATCAGAGTGCGTCGGCCCGCCCGCCTTGATGACCTGTCCGCTCAGGCGCGCCCGTTCATTGGCGAGCTTAATCAACTCCCGATCGACCCGCTGGATTTCGGTGGCAAGCTTGCCTGGATCATTCTTCGCGGAGGCCGCGGCGGGCTTTTTCTTGGGGGCTTTAGCCATGTGAGAAAACTGAGCGAGCGTGTATTTAGCGTGGCGAATTGACGCCGTTATAGGGTCGGCTGGGCAAATGTCACGAAATCCCTCAAGAACTGCCGACGTCAGCAATTACGGCCGCTTGCGGTACTTCGCAAATGTAATGATCACTGTCGCGACTCCGACGATCGCAAACGCTCCCAGGCCAAACATCCACCAATGCGGCTGGTCCACCTGCAGATACGTGTCGTGGATGAAAACGTCCGCGAGCGTCATTTGACTACACCGGTAGTTCGTAGGACGTGGTGAAGCGACCTGCATCCGCCGCACTAGAATCGTACTCCCGCGCTTCCATGCTTTCGATCAAAATCGGCGAAGGACTTCGGGGAGAGAGGTGCAATTCCGCCACGGCCACATCGT
Organism: Planctomycetia bacterium; assembly: GCA_034440135.1. NCBI lineage: Bacteria > Pseudomonadati > Planctomycetota > Planctomycetia > Planctomycetia bacterium. The sequence goes on along the minus strand of JAWXBP010000063.1, from coordinate 11,284 downwards.
GGCCCGCGGCAAACATGCGGAAGTATTCGCTTTCTGCGGGCGTGAGCAGGTTGGCCAGGTTACGGTCGGCCGTGGACTGCTCGACCTGGATGTCGATCGCTTTCGTCAACATGGCAGCCGCTGCTTCCTTCGTGGAGCCATCTCCACAAAGATCGAATTCCAGGCAGCGGGCGATCCAGTCGCCGTCGTCGTCCCGGTAGAAAACGATCCGCAGGGGGATGCGTAGTGCGTCCATGGTTTGCCACCGCGAATGGAGAGTTGCGTTTTAGCCCGGCTTCGCCGCCTCTATTCTACGTCAAAACGCCCTCGAAACGTGCTACCTCAATCCCCCGCCAGTACCCACTCTTCGTTCGCCACCGCGTGCTTCATGCTTTTGCCTTCCTCGACGAAGTAGCTGTACACGAAGTGCAACATTCCATCCTGGCCCTGAATGATGGCCGGGTAGTGATACGAGCCTTGCTCCTGTTTTTCCAGATGCCGGGTATGGGGCCAGGTGCGGCCTTCGTCGGTGGAAATGGAGACCGCCAGGCTGTTGCGGCCGCTCGTGGTGTCGTTGTAGATCATGGCCCAGTGGCCGTTGGCGAGCCGGACGGCGTCAATGCCAGCGCCGGGGTTCGGCAGGTCGATGGTGCCGACTGGGCCCCAGGACATCCCGTCGTCCTTGGATTCCGCCGCGCGGATTTTTTCGAGCGGGCCGTTCTCGCGCATGTAGGCCACCAGCGTGCCGTCGTCGCGGCGCAACACCGCCGGTTGGATGTTGCCGAAGCCCGCCAGCGGCTCGCTGCCGAACCAGGTTTCGCCGCCGTCGTCGCTGATCGCCATCAACGAGACCGAGTAGAGGTCCGTATAGAGTGGCAACAAGATGCGGCCACTGGGCAGCACCGTTGGCTTGCAACGCGTTTGCCAGCCGAGGCGCGAGGAAAGTTTATCCACGACGTGTTCTTCGACGTACGCGGCGACTTTCTTTTCTTCTTCGCCAACTTTGCCCAGGGCCAGGCGTTCTTTCAGTCCGGCAAGTATGCGCTCGGCGAAGCGTTCGGGCTTCAAGAAGATCGACCCGCGCCACGACCACTTGGGACAGCCATCGGCGCTGTACTCGTCCGACACGAGATACTGCGTGAGGCACGATTCCCAGGAGTTGGCGATTACCACCGGCCAGAACAGCCACAGCCGTCCCTTGCGGTCGACCCAAAGCGCCGTGTTGCCGTCCGGAAAGCCGGGCGTATCGACCATCAGAAAAGCGTCGCTCCAAGCAGTTTCGCCCCTCCGCTGGCGCGAACCGAAGACGGCCACGTCGTCGGCCTTGCGCTCGCCGGACCCGCGATACCACGAGACGATCAAGTCGCCGTTCGGCGCTTCGGCGATGCCGGGCGCATGATTGTGTTGCGGGTGGAGCGGGAAGACCAGCTCGGCGCGGAAGACAGGTTCCGCGGCGCGGGTGACCGTAGCTGCAACACAAGCGAGCAGTGCCAAGGTGAGAATCGTGATCGTGCGCGACATGAGTCCGCTCCGCTAGCTAAACCGAGGAGAAGTTCAAATCTGTGGGAGGCGTCTCCGACGCCGACACGTTGGGCATTGGCGTCCGATGTGTGTCCCACCGGCGACGTCCACTCCATCGGCGTCGGAGACGCCTCCCACAGCTTAGTTGCTGGTCACCGGGAGTGTAGTTGGCCGTCGGCGCGGTTGCTAGGTGGCCGCGGAGACTTCCTTCGCGGTGTTCGAGGCGAGTGAACGGAACAGCCAGCCGCCGAAGCAGCCGACTGCCATGGTCATCAGGCAGTTCGCCGTGCGTTGGGTCCAATCAAACATTGGCCCCAGGTCGTCGGCTGACCGGCCTGGCGCCGCAGGAGGATCTGCTGGATTTCTTGGTCTGTCGGACCTCCGTCGATCCATCCTCGGAAGCGCAAATTTTCTACGACCTCGTAAACACGCCGGGCGACTTGATCCGTGGCGTGTTGCGGTCCAGGCAGACTCCGGTACGAATGGTCGAAGGCCATCAAAAAATAGAGAATGCCGGCGACCGCGTAACCTCGGGCGAATTGCTGCTTGGCGCCGCGCGCGGCCCAGGCGGCGATGACTGCGTAGAGGAGCGTTCCCCAGACGATCGAGTCCTGGACAGTGCTCCACCAGGGGGATTGGCCGGAGAGTGTGCCAAGGGCGACCGCAATCACGGCCGAAAGCAACATCAGCGACTTGATACTGAAGTTAAAGCGCATGGCGATCCTCCGGTGGGATGGAACTGGCCAGTAATACGCGGCGCCGCGCCTGTTGGTGCGCGCCTGCCATCGCGTACAATGTCCGGGCACGCTCGACATTTCGCAATCTTGTTTCGAAAGTTCGTCCGATGGAATTGCCGTATCAGCCCGCCGCCTCGCATGCCGCTCCGATCGTTCCCGCCCAGATGGTGGTCGAGCGCCCGATTCACTACGGCCCGCCGCCGCGGCCGGGTTTGTTCCGTTGGCTGTTCAGCCGCGGGGTGTCCGTGGCACTGATGATCTCGCTGATTGCGAATTTCAGCATGTACACGATGTTCCACAGCTATTTTCAAACCGGCACGTCGCTGGAGGAAAAGTTCGTCGAGGGGGACTGGCGCTCGCCGGATAAGATCGCCGTGATCACAGTGGACGGCGCAATTTTGGATGGCGAAGGCTTTGTCAAATCGCAGATCGACCAGGTGCGGCAAGACGAGCACGTGAAAGCCGTCGTCTTGCGCGTGGATTCTCCCGGCGGCAGCGTGACGGCCAGCGATCAGCTCTATCACGAATTGAAGAAACTGCGTGAGGAGCGCAAGCTGCCGATGGTGGTCAGCATGGGCGGCATCGCGGCTAGCGGCGGGTACTACGTCGCGATGGCCGTGGGGGACGAGAAGGATTCGATCTTCGTGGAACCGACGACGTGGACCGGTTCGATCGGCGTGATCATTCCGCACTACAACGTGGCCAACCTGATGAAGGAATGGAACGTCGAAAACGATTCGGTGAAAAGCCATCCGCTCAAGGATCTCGGCAGCTTCACCAAGCAGATGACCGAGGAAGAACGGGGAATTCTTCAGGCGCTCGTGGACGACAGCTTCTTGCGCTTCAAAGACATCATCAAAGCAGGTCGGCCGAAGTTTCGCGACAACCCGGCGGATTTGGACAAGTTGGCCACCGGCCAGGTTTTCACGGCGAAACAGGCGCTCGAAAACGGCCTGGCGGACCGCGAAGGTTTCCTTGCCGCGGCCGTGGAGCGCGCCGCGGAGTTGGCGAATATCCGCGCCGAGGAAGTGCGAGTGGTCAAATACCAGCGGATGATGAAGCTGACGGACGTGTTTCTCGGCCCGACGGCCACCGCGAGCCGTTACGAGGACTTGGCGAAGCTGCTGGATCTATCGACGCCGAGGGCGTACTACATGACCTCGTGGCTGCCACCATTGGCGACGAGCGAACGGTAAGGCGCTACGTTCTCATGGACGCAGCGGTAGCAGTCGTATTCGGGACTGCGCCTCGTCGATTACGAGCAATGCGCCGTCCAGCAATTGGATTTCGTATGCGCGCAGAATCGGAAACAGTAGTGGTCCGAGATAGTTCGTGCGCAGGTTCTGCGTTCTCACCTGCACCACGCTCGGACAGCCAGCTCGATTTAGCGCGAGCATTGTGCCGAAGTCAAGATCGTTCGTGAAGACAATGAGGCCATGATCACGAGCATAACTCATGATGACGTCGTCTTCGGCAGAGGGAACGCCGACCTGGCTCCAATGAATCGCGCCCCAACCTTCCGCGGCAAAAGCCTGTTCCCAATTCGGCGAAAGGTTCATGTCAATTAGGAATTTCATGGCCGCACAACCGGCGCCTCAATTTCCTCTGCGCGCCAAGCCGCATAGGTAAGCGCTTCGCGGATATCCTCCGCTTCGAGGTATGGGTAGTCTTTCAGAATTTCTTGCTTCGTATAGCCGCTGGCAATGAGTCCCACGACCGTGCCGACCGTTACTCGCATGCCGCGAATGCAAGGCTTTCCGCCCATGACGAGAGGGTCGAAGGTGATACGAGTCAATTTGTTCATCGTTTTTTCCTTGGGCGACAACGCGTCTCATCCTGAATTATACGTCGTACGCGCCGGGCGAGGGACGCCATCTGAAATGCTGACGGACGCGGGCGTCAAAAAAGTCACGGATAGCGTCGGATAAATGATGCGTCGGAGTCTCAATCCGCGCCAAGAGGTCAACTGCAAAAACATCGCTTCTCCGTTCCGCTTGCCCGCCAATCGCCACGACTGCCGCAACCATCGTCTCCTCCGGCAAACTCCCGCCGAAGTTGTTTCTCACCGCGTTCAGGTCCGTCACATCGACGTCGCCGTCGAAATCGGCGTCGCCGGCCAGATGTTCGCCGTTCGCGCCGAAGTGGTTTCTGACCGCGTTCAGATCGGTCACATCGACCTGGCCGTTGTGATCGGTGTCGCCGTGTAGCAGCGGTGCAAGCGCGATGGCAAGTTCGTAGCCGGGCAGGCTCGTCGCGCTCGCGTTCGCGACGCGAAAATACAGCAACTGACCATGAACTACGTCGATCGCCAATTCGGCCAGACCGGGTTTGCTGGTCGATTCGCCGATCAGCGAGTGCAGCATGTCGTAGACGCTGAGTTCGACGTGAGCCGGATCGTGGTCGAAGGTCGATTTCAAGGTCAGGCGGCCGCTGGCGGGCGAAGTCCAGCGGAAATAGTCTTCGTCCGTCTCCGAATGCAGGCTCAAGTCGGTGATGGTTTGCGTCAGCGGATCCAAGTGGGAGGCCGTGGCGAAGTTGTCGTTAGACTCCCAAGCGTCGGGAAGCACTAGCGTGCCGTCCACGTCGATCGAGAGCGCGTATTCCGCATTCACGGCGTTGTCGAATCCAACCACCTTAACGAAGATCGCTTCGCCGGCGGTCAAAGTGAGCGTGATCTTTTCGGAATTCTCGGCGCCTTGCGAGGCATCGATCAGCCGGCCCGATGCATCGTACACGAACAGGTCGATATCACCCGCCGCGTGACGGAAGTTGGCGATGATGTCGACCGAGCCGGCCGCCGTCGCCGTCCATTTGAACCAATCCTGGTTGCCTGGCGCATGGATGGAAAGATGCTCCAACTGCACGGGGCCGGCCCCCAGACTTGCGGCGGATGCCCGCGCGTCGTTCGGTTCGAAGGCGTCAGGCTCGAGCGGTCGCGGCGCTTGGAGGTCGATCAAAATACGCGCAGTATTATTGCTGTCGTCGCTTTCCCGCAGCCGATTCTCGGGATCGACGACCACTTCCAGCCAATAGGCGCCCTCGGGAACGCCGGTTACATCGATCCATTGATCGGGAAGTTCACGATCGTAAATGTCGGCCCACCCGACGGACAAACCTTGCGTCGTGTCGCATTCGGCGAAGGCCGGCTCGTCGGGCGCTCCGGGCAGCGTCAAGTCGTAGTCCAGCAAATCAAGCACGCAGAAGCTGGTCTTGCCGCCCGTCGCGACCACGTCGCCGACGCCGTTTTCGGACGTCAATGCGCGGAGGTTGTATTCCGCGAAGCCTGCGAAGTGGACGTGGTCATGCTCGGGATGGTATTCGAACTCCCCGGCGAGGCGTTCTTCGTGCGAGCCGTCGCTCAACTCGATGCGCTGAAAGACGTCCTGCGTGCCGTTTTCGTGCGCCGCGCCGCCGTTCAATTCCAGCGGTCCGGCGCCGACATTCGCCGTCGCGGTCGAAAGCAACAGCAACGTGCGGCCGTCGCCCTGGGCTTCGACCGTCCAGTCGTCCATCAATCCCAAATGTTCATCGGCCCAGGGAATCAAATCGGGCAGCAGCGCCGTGCCGTTGAGCAGCACCCGCGATTCGAGCTGTTCCCACAGTTTGCGCCCCGATCGGGCTCGTCTAGAGGTCATGGATGCCTATTCCGGGAGCATTTTCCGAGCGATTCCGACCGCGATGTCCTGATGCACGCCATAGCACATGCTAGTTGCGGGGAGCGGCAACGCAAACGATTGTTGCGGCAAGTTCAACGCTAACCGACCGCGCGCCCCATGGCCACGCCCAGGACGATCGCCGTCAGACCGGCGATAAGTTGAGCGGCGATGTTTCCGACGGCCCACCAAGGCCCGCGGCTAATCCAGAGCTCGTAAACGTCGAAGGCGAAGGTGCTGTAAGTCGTATACGCCCCGCAAAAGCCGGTCAGCAGGACCAGTCGCATCACTTCATCGCCCGGTTGCTGCATCTGCTCAGGCTTGATGTAGCCCATGGCGGCGCCAAAGACGATGCAGCCCAGCGCGTTGACGACCAGCGTGCCCAGCGGCCAGGTGCGGCCGAGCGAAGATTGCACCAAATATCCGGTTCCCCAGCGCGCCAGCGCTCCGCAGGCGCCGGCCAAGGCAACCAGGAGCACGCGAAACCAAACGGCGCTCAGCATGGGGTTTGTCTCGAGAGGCGTAGTCCGTTCCGGTGCGACGCCATTCGACTCCGTCCCTGTCGGCTCGGTCAAGATCAACGCGTGGCGTCAACAAAAGCGGCCCACGAAGCCGAAGCTTCGCGGGCCGCGAGGGATAGACGACAAGAATCGGCGACTACCGCTTCCGGCGAACCACGGCCAGCAACGCCAGCGCGCTGCAGGAAGCCATGATCCAAGTGGACGGCTCCGGCACGGCCGAGGCGCCGCCTGGAACAACGCCGAAGTTGTTACGGACGTTGTTCAGGTCGGTAATGTTGACGTCGCCGTCGAAGGGCGACGTGTCGCCAACCACCGGGTTGCCCTGGCTACCGAAATTGTTGCGGACGTTGTTGAGATCGGTGATATCCACATCGCCATCGCCGTCGGTGTCGCCGGGCTGATCGGGATTGGAGATGCTCCCGTACTTCACAATGCCCTGACGCAGCTCGCCGTTGGCGGAATACTCGAAAACGAGATCGAGTTCTTCCATCGGCACTGCGGCGGCGAACAAATCGCCGATGGACAGCGATGCGCCGACGTTGACCGCTGCCGCGCCGGAGATATTGGTCTCGCTGATCGCACCCGGTCCTGGGGAAGCCGACAACCAGCCGGCGCCGAGGCTCGACCAAGCGCCGTCCAACAATAGATTGTCAGACAAGATGCTGTAGCCGTTGAGCGAGATGGAAGCGCCCACCAGGTTCGTAATCGACGCCGCGCCTGAATCCGGGTCAACGGCCAGGACGAGCGTGTTGTCGACCTTCAAGCTCGCCGTTTTTTCCGTATAGGCCAGGCGATATTGCAGCCCGTCCGCCAGGGCTGGCGCGGAGCTGGTGTCGAGACTCGCGAACTCGCCCTTCATCGTGGCGGAGTCGATGAGGTCGTACTCCGCGCCATAGGCCGGAGAGAAGTTGGAGCCTTCGACCTTCAAGACCGGCGCGACGAGGTTCGCATGACCGGCCACGACAATCGGACTGTGATCGCCGCCCGAAATCTCCGCGATCAGCGTGCCGCCCAAATCGAGCGTGCCGACCGTGAAGGTTGCCGTTCCGCCGGAAATCTTCGTGGTCCGGCCCAAGCGGGCGATCGTCTGCACGGCGACGATACCATTGCCGCTGAGGTTGAGGTGGCTATCCTGGCCGCTGACGTTCAACGCAAATGGGGAAAAAGTGCCGCCCGGCAATACGTCCAGAGTACCGGCGCCGTATCGCCCGATGTAGGCGAATCCGTGATTGTCAAAGGACTGGACAATACCGAGCGAGCCGCCGGCGCGAATCTCCAGCGCACCGGATTCACCGGCTGCGTCGCCAAGGATCAAACCGGCGGCGGGATCAACGCTGACGTCAACGTAGGCGCGGCCGCCGTTGTTGATGACGCCGTATTCATTGCCTGCGATCGGTTGGCTGGGCACAAACTGGGGATTCCAGTTCATGGCGACATTCCAATCGGCCGCGGCCGGTCCCGCCGGTACCCAGAGATTCTCGACATACTCGTTCTCAATCGGATCCTGAGCGCTGGCCCATGACGACGAACACGCGAGTACCGCAACGGCCACAAGGCCCGCGAGAATCCCGCGCCCTGAACGGCGGCGTCGCACGAGCAGCGTCGCCCCGCAGGCTAGCGCTGCAAGTACCAGCGTGCTGGGTTCGGGCACCGTGCGCAGCGGCTGGCCATTGGCCAACTGGTACGAGGTGCGGAAATCGACGAAGTCGGCCAGATTCACCGCACCGTCGAAGTTGATGTCGCCGTCGACAAATCCGCCCGCTTGGTTGAAGCCGGCGCGGAGAATGTCGTAATCAGCCGTGTTGACCAAATCGTCGCCGTTGAAATCGCCGGACGTGCCGTCGATCACGGTGTCGATGTCGACCAAAAAGCCAATGTGGAAGCCGTTGCCCGATGCTGGAGGAATGCTCAACACTTGCTGCAGCAACGCGTAGGAAGCGTTCGCATCAAGCTGCCGTGTGCCGGAATGAACATCCGAGCCGCCTTCATACGGATCGGTGATGTCGTCGAGCTGGCCGCCGCCGTAGGCGATGTAGACCGCCTCGGGTACAGACGGATCAAAAGGATGATCGCCGACCAGCACGCCCAAGTCCGCCAACACGAATGACATATTCGCGATGGGCACGCCGTTGTTCGTCCAATAAAAGTAAAAACTCTGGCGCTGGAACAGCGGCGTGGCGCCTGGCGCCGCATGCAGCCAATCCAGCCCGTCGATGGTAAAGCTGCTGTTGGCAGCGGGGCTGTTCGCAATCCATTGTCCGTCCAGCGGCTCGAACGAGAATTCAACGATTTCGCCCGGGTTATGCCAGTCGAGCAATTCGAAGACGGTTTGACCGTCGATCCCGGCGGCTTGTACCGCGTTCAGATCAAATCGTCCCGGGAATTTCACGGCACGTTCATTGATCCGCAATTCGCCGACGTTCTCGGCGATGCCGTCGAAGGTGAGGTTCAGGGCCGGCGATTCAAAGGTGTAAATCTCGCCCGTCTCCGGCTCTTTCACCACGCCGAAACTGTTGGGGAAGTTCTCGCCCGAGAACGTGTACGTGTCGCCGTACGGGGTGGGATGCCCCCAGGACGTCACCGCAGTCAGGCAGCACAGGACTGCCGCGCCCGCACTCACTCGAAGTTGTCTCAATGTCATGGATCCGCTCTCCGGTGCGCCGCCTGCATGGCGCCCAATGCACTAACCACCCCCAGACTGGTTACTCCGCGTCCCCAGTTTCACAGCGGGTGGCGCCTTTCTTGTCCAATTTCCAGCCTATCAAAGGCAAGATTTATGGACAACGAAAATTATGCGAATTATCGCCTTTTTGTCGACACCCAGGACCCAGTAGGCAGGTAGCAATTAGGCGCTCGGCGGTAAATCACGATCCGACTATATCTGGATTGCCCCAGCCACTATGCTGACGCCGCTATTTACACAGGGTGCAGAAGGACGCTGCCGCCGTGTTGATCGACGTCGCGCATAAACGCTGGGGATGGGCCACCGGCGCGCTAGGCCTTGTCGCCGCCTTGGCTTACGCGCTCTATGCTCGGTCCACCCCCGGCGGCGGCGTGGGCGGAAGTTGGCAGGGGCTGCTCTTTGGCCTCGCCGGTTCCGCGCTCATGATTTACGCCGGGTTGCTGGGAGTACGCAAGAAGTTTCCCCGCTGGCGAATCGGCAGCGCGCAATCCTGGCTGCGCGGGCACATCTGGCTCGGGCTACTGAGCGTGCCGCTCATCCTGTTCCATTCCGGCTTTCGGCTGGGCGGGACGCTGGAACAAGTGCTGTGGGCAGTGCTCGCGGCGATCACGTTGAGCGGTGCGTTAGCGCTCGCCCTCCAGCAATGGTTGCCGCGGATGATGACGGTCCGCGTGCCGCGGGAGACGTATTACGAGCAGGTGCCGCATGTCTGCGCGCTGTTGCAATTCGAGGCCGATGCGCGGCTGGCCGATATCTGCGGCCCTTGGCCGTTCGAACGGCCGCCGCTCGTCGAGGAAGCGCGTCGCAAAGCCTACAAATACGTCGTCTATACGAGCGAAATCCCAGCAGAACCGCCGCCAGAACCCGTGGCCGCCCCGGTCGCTCCCACCCAGGAACCCGCCGGCGGAGCAGCGACCGCCGTCAAAGCGGCCCCCAAACCGACGCCGAAACCGCGCGGCCCGCGAGTGCCGATGGCGGCGCCGGGCAGCGCTCCGCTGAGGCAGGTTTACGAGAGCAAGGTCCGGCCGTTTCTAGGCGCTTCCTGGCAGCCCAGTAGCGACCTGACCGATGCGCCGACGACCGAAGGGCTATTCGCGCAATTGCGTGCCGAATTGCCCCCAGAATTTCATAGCGAACTGCAAATGCTGTGGGACGCCTGCGACGAACGCCGAGAATTGGCAGAGCAGGTCAAGTTGCATCGTCTGCTCCATAGCTGGATGTTTCTCCACGTGCCGCTGACCTGGGCGCTGCTGGTCTTGGGCGTCGCTCATGTCGTGTCCGCGTTGTATTGGTAGTGGGGAAGTAGGTGAAGTAGGTAGTAGGTGAAGTAGGGCCGCTTCGACATTTTGATTGTTCCTCATCGCTGTCGCCATTCTCAATGCCGTTTCTTCGTACCAGTAAGTCTTTGTCCGAACGTGTCGCGGCCGAGTTGCCGCCGCGCGGGCGCGGGCTGCGCGGAGCGCGAAGATTCGCGTGTTGGACCTTGGTGGCGCTGGCGGGGTGCTGGTTGTTGTGGCAACAGCGCGCAGGGAATGATCGCGTGTTTCACGCCGGGTCGATTTCCCAGGCGCATCAATTTATTGCCAATGATTGCGCGCGTTGCCATCAAGAGTCCTGGCAACCGCTGCAGCGACTGGTGTCGTTCGATAACTCGGCGACGTCCACGCCCGACGCCGCCTGCATTCAATGCCACGCCGGACCGCAACACAACGAGCATCCGTCGGCACAGATGGCGCACTGCGCGCATTGCCATCGCGAACATCATGGGCAAGCGGCGCTGGCGGCCGTCGACAATCGCTTTTGCACCGCTTGCCATGCGGACCTGAAAGAAGACGCGATCGCACCGTTGCACTTCGCCGCACAGATCGCGGATTTCGCCCAGCATCCAGAATTCGCATTGTTCCGCGCGGATGTTCCGCCGGCGACGGATTCAAGCACGCAGCATGGCGTGCATCAGGTGGCGCAATGGAGCGCGGGTGGCACGTCGCCTGCGTGGCGCGACAAATCGGCGATTCGCTTCCATCATCAAAAGCATCTGCAGCCCAGCGATCCGCGCGGGCAGCCGACGCCAACCGGCGCGTTCGAGCATCTGGATTGCCAGAGCTGCCACCAGCCCGACGGCGCCGGGCAGTACATGCGGCCGATCGCGTACGAACAACATTGCGCACGCTGCCATCCATTGAACTACGG
>JAWXBP010000062.1 GCA_034440135.1 Planctomycetia bacterium | reverse complement strand
TTGTTGCTGGGACTTCGACTGATCTGGGACTCGTGGAACTCGCCCTTCCATGGGCCGATGTCGAATTTTCGTTACACGCTGGCGTAAGTGCCGCCGGTCGCGCCTGTGCCCGCCGACTTCTTCACGCGCCCGTTCGCGGTGAGGTGTTCGCAGATCTTGAAGACCCTCTCGAAGCCGTCATGCGCGCCGATGCCGCTGGCGATCTGCGCGGAGTTCAGCGCGTGACCCTTCTTCTCGGTGAGATACGCGAGCACCTTGCCTTGGAGCGCAATCACCGTGCCCGCCGCCTGCTTGCCCGCCTCGACGCCGGGCTGATGATAGGCATTGATGTTCACGAGCGAGGCGTAGAAGCCGACCGCGCGCTCGAACAGCGCGATCAACAGGCCGACGGTGAACGGGCTGACCTCGCGCACCGTGAGCGTGACGCTCTGCCGGCCCTTCTCGTAAAGCGCCTCGCGCGTGCCGAGGAAGAAGCCGCTCAGAAAATCGCCGCTGGTCACTCCCGGCTCCACCAGCATGCTCTCGCCCGAGCGGTCGCGCAGCACCTCGATGAAGACGGTGAAGAAGTTCAGCACGCCCTCGCGGAGCTGCTGCACGTAGGCGTGCTGGTCGGTCGAACCTTTGTTGCCATAGACGCTGATGCCCTGGTTCACGACCTTGCCGTCGAGGTCGAGCTCCTTGCCGAGCGATTCCATGACGAGCTGCTGAAGATATTTCGAGAACAGCTCCAGCCGATCCTTGTAAGGCAGCACCACCATGTCCTTGCTGCCGCGGCCGTCGCCGAGGAAGTGCCACATGAGCGCGAGCTGCGCGGCAGGATTCTGCGCGGTGTCCGCCTGGCGCGTGACTTCATCGCAAGCCCTGGCTCCGGCGAGCATCGCGTCGATGTCGAGACCTTGCAGCGCGGCGGGCAGCAGGCCCACGGCGCACAGTTCGCTCGTGCGTCCGCCGACCCAGTCCCACATCGGGAAACGGCGCAGCCAGCCTTTGCTCACCGCGACTTTGTCCAGCTCGCTCTCCGCGCCGGTGACGGCGATGACGTGCTTCGCGAAGTCGAATCCGGCTTTAGTCCATGCGGCTTCGGCTTCCAGCATTCCGTTGCGAGTTTCCTTGGTGCCGCCGCTCTTGCTGATGACGACGGCCAGTGTCTGGCCCAGCTCGCCGCTGAGCTGGGCGAGCACCTTGTCCATGCCGTCGGGATCGGTGTTGTCGAAAAAGTGAACCGCCATCTTGTCCGTCGCCGGCTGGCCCAGCGCGGTCGCGACGAACTGCGGTCCGAGCGCCGATCCGCCGATGCCGATGACGAGCACGTTCTTGAACCCGCCCTTCGCGCCCGCAACTTTCCCGCTGTGAACTTCAGCCGTGAACGCCTTGATCGCGGTGAGCGTTTCCTCGATGGCCTGGCGCAGTTCCGGTTGCGGCGCGAGCGCGGCGTTGCGCAGCCAGTAATGGCCGACCATGCGTTTCTCGTCGGGATTCGCGATGGCTCCCTTCTCCAGCTCCGCCATCGCGGCGAAGGCCTTCTGCATCCGCGGCTCCATCTGCGCGAAGAAGTCCTCCGGGAAATTCACGCGGCTCAGGTCGATGGCCAGGCCGAGCGAGGGGAAATCGGTGAAGTGTTTTTGGAAACGGTGCCAGAGCTGTTCTTTGGAGAGTTGCATAACTTCGTGGACCGCAGCCTAACAACTCGGCGAGGCAAGGGAACAAGGAAAACGCCGGCCATTGCTGGTTCCGTTCATTCACTTTTCCCCGGCATGTGCGCTTTGGGCATCCAGCCAGAATGATGCGCTCATTGAAGAGAACATGCCTGAACGCTGCTTTTGACACTGCCTCCCACCCTTGCCATCTTTGCCACAATGTCGTTTCTGCGTTGTGCGTTGTTGCTGCTGGCGTGTGTGCTCCCGGTCGGGGCCCAGCCGTTCGGATTGAGCAATCGGGTGGGCAACGCTTCGCTGCGGCTTCCTTCCACACCGCCGACGTATTCTTACGCGCTGACCAACGCCTTCGGAAATCTGACCTTCGCGAATCCTGTCTGCATGGCTGCGCCGCCGGGCGAGGTCAACCGGCTCTTCGTCGTGGAGCAGGCGGGGCGCGTGGCGGTGATTACCAATCTCGCCGTGCCGACCCGGACGGTGTTCCTCGACATTTCGGCGAAGGTGATTGGCGGTTCCGGCGGCGGCGAGGAAGGGATGCTCGGGATGGCGTTTCATCCGGGCTACGCGACGAACGGTTTCTTCTTCCTCTATTACACGGACGAAACCACGACGAAGGCGGGCGCGGGCCGGCACCAGATTTTGTCGCGCTTCCAGGTCTCCGGCAACAATCCGAACGCGGCGCTCGCGGGTTCCGAGGTGAGCCTGCTCACGATGTTCGACGAGCACAGCGATCATAATGGCGGCGATCTGCACTTCGGCCCGGACGGATTTCTCTACGTGTCGCTGGGCGATGAGGGCGAGCAAAACGACAGCCTCAACAACAGCCAGCGCATCGACAAAGATTTCTGGTCTTCAATCTTGCGGCTGGATGTGGATGTGCCCGCACGCGGAACGAGCCTGCTGCCGAACGCGCATCCGGCGAACACGAACCATGTCGGGCGCGTGATCCATTATCGCATCCCGGCAGACAATCCGTTCGTCGGCGCGACCACTTTCAACGGGGCCGCCGTCAACGCCGGCGCGGTGCGGACGGAGATGTTCGCGGTCGGTTTCCGCAATCCGTGGCGCTTCTCCATTGATGACGTGACGGGCCGAATCTTCTGTGGCGATGTGGGCGACGATGCGCTGGAGGAAATCAGCGTGATCACCAAAGGCGGAAACTACGGCTGGGCGTTTCGCGAAGCAACGAACGCCGGGCCGAAGGCGGCCAGCCAGCCGGGCGGACTCACGCTTACGCCGCCGATCTTCAGCTATCGCCACGGCACGGCGACGAACCAGGGGAACGCGGTGGTCGGCGGTCGGGTCTATCGCGGCGGACGCATCCCCGCGCTCAATGGCAGCTACATTTTTGGCGACTTCGTCTCGGGCAACATCTGGTCGCTGCGCCATGACGGCACGAATGTTTCCAGCTTCATCCGCATCGCCGACGATCCAGGCGTCGCGGCGTTTGGCGTCGATCCGTCGAACGGCGACGTGCTGACGGCGGATCAGAACAACGACACGATCAAGCGCTTGATTGCCGTGCCGGCGGCGGCGAACTCCTTGCCGGCCACGCTGGCGGATGCAGGTGTCTTCACGAACTTGACCGCGCTCGCGCCGCACGCCGGCTTCGTGGCGTATGACGTGAATCTTCCGTTCTGGTCGGACAACGCGATCAAGTCGCGCTGGTTCCATGTGCCGACGAATCGCACGATCACGTTCGGCGCGACGAACAACTGGCTGTTCCCCACGGGCACGGTCTGGGTGAAACATTTTGAGCTGGAGCTGACGAACGGCGTGGCGGAGTCGCGTCGTCGTCTTGAAACGCGTTTGCTCGTGCGCCACGGCGGAACGGACGGGTCGGATGTCTATGGCGTGACGTATCGCTGGGGCGGTTCGCTGACCAATGCGACGCTCGTGCCGGAAGGCGGGCTGGACGAGACGTTCGTGATTCACGATGGCGGGACCATGCGGACACAGGTCTGGCGTTATCCGTCCCGCAGCGAATGCCTGCACTGCCATACGCGCGCGAGCCAGGGCGGGCTGGCGCTTGGCTTCCATACGCCACAATTGAACCGCGATTTTCAATACGGCGGCGTGACGGACAACCAACTGCGCGCGATGAACCACGCCGGTTATTTTTCCATGCCGATCAGCAATCTCTATTCGTTGCGCGCCCTGGCCCGGTTGGACGATGACACGGTGAGCGTCGAGCAGCGCGTGCGT
>JAWXBP010000061.1 GCA_034440135.1 Planctomycetia bacterium | reverse complement strand
CGCCGGAATTCAGTGAGTTGCCGGCGTCGCTGAAGGGCGCCGATTTCAATTTGGGCGTTCAAATTGGCATCGACCTGGGAGTCGATGGGATGCGGAAACGCTCGGGCATCGGCTTTGCCAATTTCCGCCAGGAGATTGCGAATCGTGAGCGCTTCACCTATGCGCCACTGGACCCGGTCGTGGAAGAGCAGAATTTGCTGCCGGCCGTTCAAGTGATGGAGTCGTTGCCGCCGTCGATTATGGACTTCTTCTTCCGTTCAGATGAGACCGGCGGCGCGCCGTTTACGTTCATCGCCGAACTGGGCGAGGACGGAGCGCCTTTCGACCCCGCGATCGGCGATTTCGGCGGCTATCGCATTTCCGGATTTCTTGACGGCGAGGCCGACGGCGTTCTGGGAGATATCGACGGCCGGCTCACGTTCTTACTCGCTGCCGACGGCGAAGGGGATCCAAATGGCGAATCAATGAGCCTATATCAGTTGTCCGCCAGCACAGAAAATGCCTTTTTCGACGCCGACGGCTTTGCGTTTGAGTTTGGCTTTTTTGTGCCGGGAGACACGTATCCATTTGACGGCAAAGTGGACGTCCACGACCTGAACAACGTCCGAAACCACTTTGGCGAGGAAGGTGAATTCGGCACGCCGGGCGATACGCCGCGGTTCGACGGCAAGGTCGATATCGGCGACTTGAACGCCGTTCGCAACAACTTCGGTTTTGGGAGCGAGTCCCCGAGCGCGGTGCCGGAACCCCCGTCGATTGTGCTGCTGGCGTCGCTGAGCGTCTGCGCACTGCTCCACGTGCGTCGCAAGACCTCCGCCTGATCGCTCGAACGCTTAGGAATACGAATAGTACTCGTCGCAAGCGACCAGGATCGCTTGCAGCCGCTCGTGCGACAAGCCCTGCTTCATTTTCTGTAGCCAGAACTGCGCGCCGCCCCCTTCAGCAGCGCGGTGCAGATAGTATTGGTAGTAGGTGTTGATTTGCTCCAGGCGATATTCGTCGCTGGTCAGGAAGCCCATCGCGACATTCGCCAGCGCCGTGTGCTGCAGGACGTTCACCCAGTAGTTGACTTCCGGTGTCGCCGCCCCACGACCTAACAGATCCTCGTAGAGCGCTCCCACCGCGCCTGCCGCCGTGCCGCCGTTCGATTGGAAGTACTCGCCGGAACCGATGAGTCCGGCGCGAATCCATTCCGGGCCGCCCATCCGGTCCCAGACGCCCAGCCAGAAGTTCTCGCCAGACGCATCGACGGAGCGGCCGAGGTATTCCTCGTAACACTGATCGATGTAACAGGCCCGCTCCTCGCGGCTGGATACGAAGGCGTAGGCGATGGTTTCGCGGCTCACGCCGACATTGATGACATCGGCCCAGTAGCCGATTTCCGCCTGCACGGCCGGACGATCCAACACGTCGAGGTAAAGGTTTTGCGCCCAGCCGGACGGGCCAGACGTGCTGGCCAATACTGTGATGTTGACCGTAGCTTCATTCGACAGATTGCCGTTGAGATCTCGCACTCGGTAGCGGAATTGGTCCGCGCCGGCTTGCGTCATTTGGGGTCGGAAGGTGATGAGGCCGGTGTCATTGTCGACCGTCAGCGTGCCATTGCTGGTAGTTGAAGTGATCACGACCGTGCCCGGGTCAATGTCGCCGTACAAGTCGGAATCGTTCGCCAACACGTCGATTTGGCTGGGCTTGCGAACCGTCGTGGTGATGGAGTCGCCGCTGGCCGTCGGCGCCGTGGTATCCGCGGTGACGGATAGCGTGAACGTGTCGCTCGATGTCGCGCCGGACGGATCGCGCACGTTCAAGGTAATCGTGCTGCTGCCGAGTACGCCCGCGGCAGGCGTGATCTTCAGCGTTCGGCTGGCGCCAGTTCCACTAACGACGAGGCCGGCCAACGGGGCCACGTTGAGGTTGGAGCTTTGCACTGTAACCGTCAGTGTGTTGGCGCTCGATTCCAGATCGCCCACGGTAAATACCACGTCGGCGAACGGCGCCCCGACCTGGGCGGAACGATTGCTGACATTGGAAATCGTCGGTGGATCGTTGACCGCCTGCACCGTGAGCTGGAACGTCCGCTGCGACGAATAGACGCCGTCGCTGACGGTGACGGTAATCGTGGTCGTGCCCGTTGCATTCGCGGCGGGCGCGGCGGTGATCGTCCGATTCGCGCCGGAGCCCCCAAGTACGAGATTGCCGTTGGGGACTAGTCCGGTGTTGGATGACGTCGCCGAAAGTATCAGATTCGCCACTGGCGAATCGAGGTCGGAGACTGTGAAGGCGATCGCGCCGGTGGACGTATCCTCGTTGACCGTGCGGTTCGAGATCGAGCCGATCGTCGGCGCCGTCGACGCCGGCGTGCGTAGCATCACGTAGGCCGAGAAGTTGCCCGAAAGCGGTACGTTGATCGTTCCTCCGCCAGCGTACACGCCGACGAACTCCGGCGTGCCGTAGAAATCCTCCACGCGCTGCAGCGAGAACGTATCGCCCGGGTTCAAAAAGGAGGCCACGTTGACCTGCACCGAGGCGGCCCCGGTGAAGTTCATGACTGCCAAGTTGGCGCGGTTGCTATCGTACAGATTCGGGTTAAAGAGCACCTTCGGCGCCGTGGGAACCGCATCGCCGCTCTCGGGCGTCGCCGCAAATCGCCAGTAGAAGTTGTCCTCGATGATCGGGTTTTCGAACGTGGCTCTGATCGTGTACTCGCTCTTCCAGATCGTGTTGTCCGTCGCGATCAGGCCGGTTCCGCCCTCGCCGCTGTATCCCAAAGAAAGCGCGCTGCCATAAAACCAGTTGTCTCGAACCGTGAGATCGTTATTGCTGTCTTCGTTGTTGCCGCCGAACAGCACGGCTCCGCCCTTACTGAACGTCGGAGTTGAGAAGCTGAGATTGCGCTCGAAGATCATTCGTTCGACAAGCGCCGAGCTGGAACCGTAGCCTTGCAGGTTCTGGCCCCAATTGTCGAACAGAAAATTGTCTCGATAGATCTTGTCCGAGGCCGTGTTGTTTTGCGTGTAAACGCCGTGTCCGTGATCGCGGTCAGGCCCCGTGTAGCCATTGTCGTAGATTAGATTTCCGTAGAGCTGACTGTCGCCAGTCACGCTTTGCCAAAAGCCGATCCCCTGCATGTTCGCATGCACGACGTTGTTGATGATCTGAATGTCGTGTCCGCTGCGGAACTCGATACCGCCCCAGGGACGCACCAGATCGGGAGGCGCGATCGATCCGGGATACGCCGAGACGCGAGACTGAGTCAGATTCTCGGACACGATCACTTCGAGGTCGCGAATCACCAGATGCTTGGCGAT
>JAWXBP010000060.1 GCA_034440135.1 Planctomycetia bacterium | reverse complement strand
GGCTGGGGCTCTCGCCGGCGCCGGCGCAGAGCATGCCCAAGGAGAGTGCGACATAGTCGTTCATCGTGAATCGCCGGCATTGTAACGTGTGCCACAATCGCCCGAAGCGCGCGGAACACGGCCCTGATGTCCTATTGCTTTGTCAACTCTAAGAATTCCGGTCGGGTGCCACTGGCGGCTCGTCCGCCAGTGCGGCGAGGACGCTGAAGCCGAAGCAACTCACGCACTGGCGGACGAGCCGCCAGTGGCACCCTTGCACCCAAAAGCCGCGTCGCCCCCCCGGGGCCAGGGGAGTATACTGCCTTAGTACGCAATCAATCGCGTTTCGCCCGCCCTTGCGATCGGAATTTTCGTCATGAGCATCGAATCTCCCTCGGCCCGGCCCGGGTCCGCCGATCAGGAAAAGCAATCCTTCGCCGAGACGGCCCTTAAGCTCGGCGGCAAGAGCGAGGAAGAGGCCCGCCGCACCGGGGCCATCGACCGCGCCGACGACCAGGTCGAAGCGCTCTTCGCCCCGCAATACCAGACCACGGCCAGCCCCGCGCACCGCGCGATCTGGGATCGCGAAGTGCCCATCGACCTGTTCCGCAGCGGCCGCGTCGAGCCCACGGCGGAAGTGAAGCGCGTGATGGACGATTCGGTCGCCGTTGTGCGCCGCCATCGCGACGCCGGCACGTTGTTGGACGAAAACAAAAAGATCCGCGACGAAGTCCTCCGCGACCTCGCCGGCGCCGGTTACTGGGGCCTGTTGGTCGACAAGGAATACGGCGGCTCCGGCGCCACGTTCTCCGCGTTCGCGCCCTTTCTCACGCGGATGGCGATCGTCGATCCCACGATCGCCGGGCTGGCCAGCGTGCATGGTTGCATCGGCGCCGTCGATCCCGTCCGTACCTTCGGCACGCCGGAACAGAAGGAACGCTATCTCCCCAAACTCGCCAGCGGCGAGCGGCTCTCCGCCTTCGCGCTCACCGAACCGTGTGCGGGCTCAGACTTGACCGCACTGCGCACGAAAGCCGAGTTGCGCGGGAATCAATACATCGTCAACGGCGAGAAACTGTTCATCACCAACGTCGTGCCGGGGCGCACGATCGGCCTGGTCTGCCAGATCGAGAACAAGCCCGCGGTGCTGATCGTCGACCTGCCGTCGGAAGAGAACGCCCAGTTCCAACTGAAAAAGTACGGCCTCTACGCGCTCAAGCAAACCTACAACCAAGGCATCGTCTTCCGCGATCTCCCGGTGCCGGCCGAGAACCTGCTCAAGCCAGTCAAAGGCGACGGCCTGACGATCGCTTACCACGGCCTGAACCTGGGTCGCATCGCACTCTGCGCGAACTCCGCCGGCACGATGCGCCTAATGCTGGCCAGCATGCTCCCCTGGGCGAAGTTCCGCCGCACGTACGGCGCGGCGATCGCCACGCGCGAGCTGGTCCGCCGCCGCTTGGGCCGCATGGCCGCGATGATCGTCGGGTGCGACGCCCTCGTGCAATGGTGCGCCGGGCTGATCGATCAAGGCTATCGCGGCGAGATGGAATGCGTGATCGCCAAGATCTTCGGCAGCGAATCGCAAAAGGAAGCCGCCGTCGAGTTGCTGATGAAGACGCACGGCGGCCGCTCCTTCCTGCACGGCCACCTGTTCGGCGATCACATCCACGAATACCTCGCCCCCTGCATCTACGAAGGGGAAGGCGAAGTCCTCGGCATGAGCTTCTTCAAGTCGCTCGTCAAAGCCCACGGCACCGAGTTCTTCGAGCCGATCGGCAAGGCGCAACAAGCGGCCGGCATCAAGAACTTTAACCCGATGAACCCCGCGCACATGCTGGCCATGCACGGGCCGCTCGGCGCCTACGCCAAATGGTTCGCCGCGGAAAAACTGCGCTGGGTCAGCGTGCCAAAGTTACCGACGATGCCGACAGCGCTCCGCGAGCACGCCGAATTCGCCTGCGACTGGCTGCAACGCCAACCGCTCGAGATCAGCGGCACGATGCGCAAGCATCAACTCAAACTGGCCGACCGGCAATGCCGCATGGCCGACCTCTCGCAACGCATCCAAGACGCCATCGTCATCCTCTGCACCAGCCTCTACGCAGCCGACAAGACCGACCCGCTCGTCCAAAGCGCCGCCGACATCCTCTGCCGCGACCTGACCAGAAAACTCACCGGCGCGCCCCCCTCCGACAAATATTTTCGAGCCGTCAGCCAACTCGGCGAAGCCATCGCCGACGGCAAATGGACCGGCCTGGAAGGCGTGCCGGCGGAGGAGATTTTGATGGGGTATGAGAATTAGCTGTGTGCGCGGTGACCGTTGTTTTCTTGATAATTGGTGGCTGCCGTCGAAAGGGCGACTCGCTTGCGAAGTTTGCCGCAACTCTTCGCTGCGCAATATGTTGCGAGACTACGTGGCGAGCTGGGCGTATCGAGCGCTCGCATTAGGATAACCCGACAGGGAGGTTGTATGAACTATGCTTCACACTAAAAATAATCCGTCGCAGTCTCTAGTTCGAGGAGGGTGCCCACATGACCGTCGTAGTTCGGTACGGCTATAAGACTTTGCCAGCAATGATGTCGGACTTGCTCATAGCGGGACAAGCGCCCTGGGAGCGAATCGGGCCAATGTTGCCGACCACTGACGACGCCTGGCGAACTTTCACTGGCGCTCGCATCAAGGTGCCACTCGGCTTAAGGCAAAAGATCGCCCTAGTGTCTGACAACTTGGTAATTGGTTGGTCTGGATTCGAAATAGATGCAATGAATGACATCAGCGACATCATTGACCTCAATTACGTCGCTCCTCTCAATCGTTCGACGTTTTCGGCTCACCTCAACAGACATCCCTCGAAACTTCAAATGGTCGGATTTATCCAAGATGATGATGGGATAGTTGGATTTCAAACAGATGGTGCCGTCACGTTCAACACGCCAATACTAGATCAAGTCGCCATCATCGGGACTGGCACCGACCCATTCACCGAAGCGTTCATGCGAGACTTGCGACCCACGCGATCGACGGTCGGGATTCCAGAAGAGGCAATTGGCATCGGATTAAATGTATTTGATGAATTCATTTTTCACGAGTTGCTGAATCAGTATCCCTTACGGCAGAGATTTGGTGGCGGCTACGAATTTGTGCGAGGCGTGAACGGAAGGTTTGAGAAGATTGCCGACATTACGTACTGCCTTTGGATGGTTAACTTCGGAAGTGATGGCAAGGCGAGAATCGCACATTTGGATCGCGTGCTTCATTTTCTATATCGCGAAGATGTCCTGGTCATTGAATGCGCGGTCTTTCCTCGCGGAGAAGGCAAACTCAACTTCAGGCGATTCTTCGTGCCACCAGCTCACAGAGATGTGAGGCCGCATGAAATTGATCGTGGGTTTATCACGCTCAACTCTCGCATCCTTCGCCACAGTTGCCTTGTTACTCAAGGAAAACGGGTGCTGGGTACTACGGGAGCCGTGCGCTTTCACACGCCTGAGGAGGACTTGGACATTCAGTTCGTTGAGACACCGGGATTTGTCGAAACCAAAGTGAGGGACGGTTTTGTTGAGGAACTCGAAGAGATGGTGAATCGACAGTGTCGATACATGCTTGGCTAAGCATGTCCAGCCGGGTGCCTGGGGCAGGGGCGCCGACTTTGCGGCCACCATGGCCCAACTCGCTGGGGCTTCGTTGCGTTGTTCAACAGATCGCCACGATGCCCCAGTGGATTCGACTTGGCTACCGTACTTGTCTGCCCCAGCCCCAGGCACCCGCCGTTCTGACGGACGCCACATGGAATGGAACACTAGGCCTTGTCTCAAAACGCGATTTTGACGTCATATCGCAGGTATTGTAAGAGGCAGGCCCATTTGATCATGCCGGCGAAGTTTCGGGTTGTTT
>JAWXBP010000059.1 GCA_034440135.1 Planctomycetia bacterium | reverse complement strand
CGCCGTCGACGGCGAAGCAGCGAGCGGTGAGTTTTGTCCAACGCCGAAGTTGTTGCGCACGGCGTTGAGGTCGCTGATGTCGACGTCTCCGTCTTCATCGGTGTCGCCGATGGGCGGCGCCGCACTACCGAAATTGTTACGCACGTTGTTCAAGTCGGTGATATCGACGTCGCCGTCGTCGTCCGTGTCTCCTTCCACATCGCCGCCGGGTCCGACAATCCGCAGAAACACGCTTTCTCCGCGGTAGTCCAACTCGCCATCAAGGCCGGGCAGATCGGGGAACGACAGTAAGTCGAACTGGCCGATGACATCGCCGCCTTCCGAGAACAGCACTTCGAATTCATCGCCTAATAAAGGAGTGAAGTCGTTGGTGAACGAAACATTCACGCTGCCGCCGACGTGCGCCACGCCACGCACGAGGAAGATGTCGTATTCCGTGATCGGCAGCAGGCCGCCGATCTGAACTTCAATGGCCCCGGCGTCGCTAACGAAGTAGTCGCCGTCGATTTCGGTGATCATTTCGAACTGATCGTCATTGGGCACGCCGCCGGTGGCCAGCACGCCGCCGGATTGAGTCAGTGTGGCGGCGATAAACGCGACGCCATCCATCCGACCGCCCGTCATGTCGATCGAGGCTTCTCCAGCGCGCTTGTCAATGGCGCCACGATTGAGCTGCAACGTCCCGCCCGAAAGTACAAAAGTGGCTTCGGAGCCAGGCAATTCTCCAAGGACGATGGAATTCTGCGCGTTGACCGTTCCGCCGGATTGATGAAAAGTCCCGGCGCCGTCGACGCCCACGAACGCGGTTTCAAGCAGATTCAACGTCCCGCCACTGATCTGGTAGGAACCGTTCGCGCGTCCTGCTTCCGTTTGCCCCTGAGCGGGTTGTGATGAGCCCAATTGCAATTGACCTTGCACGGTCACGACGCCGCCTGATTGATTGACGCGGCCCTCGTTCGACGTTTGATCGTCCGCTTCCGAGACCGAGCCGACGAGGAGGAAATCTCCGAACGTCACGACGGCGTCGCCGCTAATGTTCAACTCCACGTCCTTGGCCGACAAAGCGCCGACGATGGCCGTGCCTTGCAGTTCAAATTCACCTCCCGAGACATTCACCCGCGAGCCGGCGGAAAAGTCCGTCGCGCCGATCGCCAGCGAGATCCCATCGATCGGCACATTAGAGATCAGCGTCCCCCCGGTAAAATTGACGACTCCTGTGCCAAAAAAGCCGACGCTAATTGGGCTACGGAAAACGGACTCGCCGCCGGACTGGTTGAACGTGCTGTTGGCAGTCGAGATCTCGCCCGGTTCGAACTCAAATGGCTCCACGACCGAGAGCAACGTACGGCCGACGACGTCGAGCGTCCCTCCACGGAGGTCATAAACGCCATCGGCCGTGGCGCCAGAACCGATTTGCAACTGGCCGTCCACAAACACGGTGCCGCCCTCTTGTGTCACAAGGCCGGACGTCGCCTGTCCGTAATTCGGATGATCCGGCGTTCGTCCGGTTGGACCGCCTACGTCAAATGCGCGTTCTGGTCCGGCCAGCTGGAGGAACGTGTCGTCGCCGCTGATACGCAATTCCGCGTCAACGGAGCCGTTGGCGCCCACGACCGCGAATCCCGGTACGATCAAACTCCCGCCCGTGATTTCGTAAACGCCAACGGAACCGAGGCCTTGACCGATCAAAAGGTCGTCGTCTCCGACCGTGCCGGGAAGATTGGTGGGATCCGCCAAGGCGCCAACCAAGACACTTCCTCCGGATTGGAGTACCTCGCCATGTGCGACATTCGCAATCCAATCCGTGTTGTCTTCGGTGCGAAGCGTTGAGCCGCCGACCAGCAGCGCTCCGCCAACTTGAATATCGGCAGTATTGCTCAAATTCAGTTTTCCCACGGCGTTGCTCGAAAGGCCCACGACGAGGTCATCGTCGCCGACGATGTTGGGCTCATTCGAGGGATCGCGGAGGAGTCCCAAGACCATCGTGCCTTCCGACATCGTGACTTCGCCCTGCGCTCCGCTGGCGCTTTCGCCAAGGCCGATGAACATCGACTCGCCTACTTGAATGTCCGCTGTGCCGTGAATGTTCAATTCGGCGGTCGCGAAATCTCCGCCGCCCACAACCAACCGTAGGGCGGTAGAGAGCGTGCCGCCGCTGATGTCATACGTGGCCTGACTGAGACTCTCCTCCGTGCCGGGTCCGCCCAGCACAACGTTCCGTTCGCGGGTCTCGTATACGCCGCCAGTTTGGTTGAAGACCGCTGTTGCGCCTCCCTCAGCAATCGTGGTCGACGCGAACATGGAGATTGTGCCGGCCGAAAGATTGACTGTCGTGACGCCGCCTGGCCCCCTGCCGAGGTAATTCCTGGTCTGAGTGTCGTCCGCATCGACATCCGCCTGGCGCAGTTCTCCGCCGGTGACGGTGATGGTACTATCGACCGATGCGCCGGCGATGAGCGCCGCGACGCCGCCATCTTGGCCGATGTTCGTCGTGCCGCCTGAAATGGAATACGCGCCAGCGGCGAGGTCGCCAATCTTCAAGAACTGCCGCACGTTGAGGACGCCACTACTCTGTCTCAAAGTGCCTGGCGACTCAGAAGTGCTGCCCACGGAGAAATCCGTGACGACGGTCAGCGATCCGCTAGCGGAGATATCAACCGTGCTGCCGCCGCCCAAGAAGACATTGCCGGCGGTGCCGACATTGGAAATGACACTGACGGTCTGGCCGTTGTCGATCAATGCGTCGTCGTTCAATGTCGGGCGTGCGGCTGTATCCCAGTTGGCATTCGTCGCCCAGTTCAGCGTCACGTCACCTTGCCAGGTGACATCCGCCGCTCGCGCGGGCAATGTGAACGACAATGCACAGCCCAAGCCTGCCGCGGCCACAAACCGTCGGCGCATTCTCCCGACCCGGAGACTCTTTCGCATGGCAACACATCCTGGGGGATCGACAACCTGATGAACTACCTGGCGGGGGCTTCATCGAAGCGCTGGGCGGCCGCGTCGGATGGGCGCAAATCCGCTGGGCACCAAGACTTCCCAACTTTCCCGCAGGTTTTTACTCTACCGGGCGGTGCTGGAGTTTACAAGGAATTTGCGTGCGGTTTCGACGGTTTTCACTTGCCTTGGCGCTGGCTTTCCAAGGCTAACCGGCCGCCAGACGTTCTCGAACCCGTTGCCAGCCGTCGCGAATGACTTGTTCGGCGGCCGCGCGTACCAGATCGGGACTAATCGTGGCCACCAGGCCAGAGGTCTTTACGACACGGGCGGTCCAACTGAGAACCGAACCGGGGGCCGCCTCCGCCACCTGGAGTCGGGATTCGATCTCCATGGACGCTCCAATGCCTTGAGACCGGATGCGCAGGTCTGCCGCACGTGCCGGCGGATCCCCGATCAGGTCGATCTCCGTCTTCATGGTCATCCGCAGAAACGAAAAACCAGGGCGGACGACGCATTTGAGCCTTTGGTCGCTGACCAATTCGTAGGAAACGAGGTCAGGAATGTTCTGCGCCAGCAGCCCCAGGTCGGTGACGACCGCAAATACACGGTCCGCATCCTGCTCGAAGCGTTCCTCTCCACTGAATTCCAACATCGGGAGTGTCCTTCCGCAGGCTTTTTTTGCCCGCGACTGAAGTTGGCGATCTACCTGGGCCGATTTACGCGCAAGGCGGTTTCCCTTGACCCGCGCCGAAAAACCAGCATATAGTTGCCATTGGAGGCGCGTCGAGCCTGGCGCGCCTTGCACCCGCCTGTCGCGCCCCTCGACAGACCAGATTGCCTCGGATCCGCCTCGCTGGCCCGGTGGCCGCGCCGCGAGGTGATGGCGAACCCGGCGTAGCGATCCGTCACTCCGCCGCCCTGGGAGGAGGTCGCAGATTATGTATCCCAGCCGTCGAACGACGACGCTTGAGCGATACTTCGCGGGTTTGACCGAGCAGACGTTCGAAGCTCGGTTGGGAGTGGCCGACCCGCCGCTGATCGATTACATCTCCGGGCTCTTGGCTCGGTTCATCCACATGGACTCCGTGCGCCAAGTGCGGAATCTTGCTGGGCGTCCGTTGGACGAAGTCGCTGAAATGCTGGTCGAAGGGCGCGAACGTCTGGGCGACGCCAAGCGGGAAGTCCACCGACACATCGGCGATTTCACGCTGTTCTGGACCGGCGTCTATCCCGAAGCGGTCCCCAAGCTCACGCGTGGCACGAAAGATCGCCTGCTCGATTACAAGACCGAAGGCAAGCGGGCGTATTTTATCGCCAGCACCATCGACTCGACCGAAACCGAGCCGCCCCGCGACGTGCTCCAACGCCTGAGCCACGACTTTGAGTTGTGCGCGTTCGGCCTCGGTGAAGTGCGCCGACACTGGGAATCGAAAGCCGGACGCTCTGGCGAAGCACCGCCGCCGTTGTGGATTGATTAGTTGACGTCCAAAAACTTACGCCAACGACTCGACCACTTCGTCGTGGAGTTGCTCGTCGGTCTCATGCGACGTGACGATCGATTCAAGCAACTCGTCGCGACCGCTTTCCAGGGTCGACGACAATGTAGCGTCGACCATGGCCGGATCCGTGTCCGCGCTAACACCGGAGAACTCCGTGCCCACGCTCAGCAGCGCCGTGGCGCGAGCGCGCTCCACCGCCTGCCAACGCTGCGTGGCGTCGTCCGTCGTGACGACGGTGGCCAAGCGCGATCGCATGCTACGCGAAGAAGCGTCATTTCCGTCGATCCGCAGGATTGCCTCGCCCAGCGCGCTGCGATCGGCGCGGGACGCAACATGATCTTGTTGGGCGAGTCCTTCCGACAAAGCGCCGGCGCCGGAGGCGCCTTGAGCTGAGGCGAAGTATTCGTCGGAGCCCAGGAAGCTTTGGGCAATTGTCCCGAGCGTCGTGGTCCCGGACTGGACCTGCACGAGCCACCATTGCCGCTCGGTTGGACCCGCACCGCGGCCCAGGTATTCCTGGTAATAACTGTCGATCGTGTTGAGACGATATTCGGACGAGGTCAGCAACGTCTGGGCGAACTGAGCGCGCGTGCCGCCAGTGGACAGGAAGCTGACCCAATAGTTCACACCGGAGGTTTCGGCAGTGCGTCCGAGCAGATCCTGGTAGGCCGCGCTGACAAAGCCAGCCAGGTTGCCGTTCGCGCTTTGGTATTCGCCGCTGGAAACCACGGTCCGCACCATGTCGTCGGCGGCCGTCCCGCCGGTCAGGAGGGCGAGCCAATAACTGCGTTCGGAGCTAGTCGGGGCGCGGCCCAGCAAATCGTTGAACGACACGTCCACCTGACGACCGCGATATTCCGGGCTGTTCGACAGCGACTTTGCCACTTGCGTGCGACTCAGGCCGCCGCCAATTTGCTGTGTCCAGTAGGCCAGGCCAGCGCTGTCCGGATCTCGGCCGAGCAATTCGCGATACAGCGCGCGAACGAAGTTCGCGTTCGGGTTGACCGTGACGACCGGCGGATTGCTGGTGCCGGGGTTCGTTGTGCCGGGATTCGTTCCCGGCGTCCCCGGGTTGGTCGTCCCGCCGCCACCACCTCCGCCGCCGCCGAGACTCGCGACCGCGGCCAAGGCGTTCGCGACGTCCAACCGCTTGAAGGTCAACCAACTGTTGGTGACGTTGTCTTGCTCGTTGTCGCCATCGACCACGGTCACGCCGGTGTCCTGCATGATGTCCAGGATGAAACTCTGCGTGGCCAGGTGTCCAAGTCCTCGGGCGTCGAGCGCCTGATGGATCAGCACGGCCGCGCCCGCGACGACCGGCGCGGCCATCGAAGTTCCCGCCAGGCGAGCCCAGCCGCCTCCCATGGCCGCATTCGTGACGAACGCGCCGGGGGCCAGAATATCAAGCGCCGCGCTGCGCTGGCTGAAGCTGGTGATCCGATCGGCCGCGGTGGAAAAATCCTTCGCGCCGCTGCCGAAGGTCACCGCGCCGAAATTGCCTGACCACACGGCGCCGACGGAAACGGTGTAGTTGCTCGTAGCCGGAAAGCCCAAGCCAAGTTGGCTGCCGTAGGTGGAGAAGCCATTACCGGAGGCCGTCGAGAGAAACACCCCGCGCGATTCGAGCAGCGCCAGGTCGTCTTCCAGGAATTGCCACGGGTTTATATTAAAATTACCGGCGCCCAGCGACATGTTCACGGCGACGATGTTGAACTGTTGCTGGTGCTGCGCGACCCACTGCAACGCTTTCTCGACGTTCGCAAAGCTGCCGGAACCGTCCTTGCCGAGCACGCGGAGCGACAGGATTTTTGCGCCCGAGGCGACGCCCGGATAAGTGCTTGAGGCGCTGCCGGCGATAATGCCGGCGACGTGGGTGCCGTGGCCGTTCTGGTCGCGTGGATCGGCGTCGTTGTCGACGAAATCCCAACCGCCGATGTAGCTGCCAGCCAGCGAGGAATGTGTGTAGTCGATGCCCGTATCGAGCACGGCGACGGTATAGCCCGCGCCGTTGTAGCCGTAGTTCGCGGCGGCCTCGGCGCGAATCAGATTCAACGACGGGTCCGTGGCGCTGGCGTTCACATCGCCCAGCGCTTGCAACTCATCGGTGCTGAATTGAAAATTCGCGGCCGCTTCGACCGTGAAGGTCTGCTCGAGCCACGTCGCGTAGTCCGTATCCCAAGCGGCGGCGCTTAACAGCGCAATTTCTTCGAGCGGCTCGATCCGCAGAACGGACGGCTCGACTCGATGCGGCGATCGCGGCGCGCGCGCCCCGGCGAGGCGTTGGCCACGCATACATTCAAACTCCCGACGCCGCCTTGGCGAAGACGGCGCACCAGACTAGGACAATGGGTCGTTGCAAAGCGCTGGGAAAACACGGGATTCCGGCGGGAATCCGGCTGGGAGCACACGTGTTAACGAACTAACCTAGCTTTTTCTCCGTGACAGTTGGCGATCTTCGGAAACTTGTGCGCAGCGCGCAGGCGTCCGCGGAAATCCAGCACGAAACACGAGCGCCGATGTCTCCAAAAAACAACGCCAAGGCGCGCGCGAGAGCAACTACCGTTGCCAATTCGCCACGCCCCGCGCCGCTTTCTAAAACGCGGCTTCATCAAGACTCGTGTTCCGGGCGCAGCCCTTCCTGGCCGCAATCGGGGCCTACTTGCCAGAACGCTCAGTAGCCCCGCCACGCTGAGAAACGCTTTCACGTTTCCGCATGACACAACCTCGTCCGGCAGTTCTTACGGAGGCCGGGCACGAAGCGTTCATCCCTATCGGTATAACCGACCCTGCGCGGAGGAGCAAGCAGCCGGCGCGTGTCGTGGGGATGGCCAGGTTTTCGCAGCGTACCAATTGTGGAACGGGCCGCCTCCGGCGTACTATCGCGACTGCCGCTCAATGCCCGTCGTTGTTCCTTCGCTACCCGGCGATCCCATGT
Source organism: Planctomycetia bacterium (assembly GCA_034440135.1). NCBI lineage: Bacteria > Pseudomonadati > Planctomycetota > Planctomycetia > Planctomycetia bacterium. The sequence continues at coordinate 4,191 of JAWXBP010000059.1, read as the reverse complement.
CGCTTGAACCGCTGACCACGCTGGCCGAACTGATCGCGCTCCCGAGCGTGAATCCGATGGGCTTGCCGGCGACCGGCGATCAATACTACGAGCACCAGGTCACCGACTACCTGGAACGCTTGTTTCGGCGGCTCGGCTGGCCCTATCGACGGCAACCGGTAGCGCCCAATCGCGAGAATATCCTGGCCTATCTCGAGGGACGCCCCGGACCGCTGGAAGGCGGTAAGTTGCTGCTGTTCGAGGCGCATCAAGACACGGTGCCGGTCGAGGGCATGACCATCCCGCCCTGGGAACCGACCGTGCGCGACGGACGCATTTACGGTCGCGGCGCCTGCGATATCAAAGGCGGGATGACCGCCATGCTCGCGGCGCTGGATCGCACGCGAAATCTTCCGTCACGGCCCAGCGTATTGCTGGCCTGCACGGTGAATGAAGAGCACGGCTACACGGGAGCGTTGGCCGTCGCCAAATCGTGGCACAAGAGAGAACCATCGATCATTCCACGCCGGCCCGATGCGGCCATCATTGCCGAGCCAACAGAACTGAACGTCGTTACCGCGCACAAAGGGGCGGTGCGCTGGCGGCTCAAAACCTCAGGCGTGGCCAGCCACAGTTCGCAACCCGAAGCAGGCCGAAACGCGATCTACGCGATGGCCCCCGTATTGCAAGCGTTGGACGCGTATCAACGCACCGCCGCGCAGGAAGTTACGCCCCATCCGCTTTGCGGCGGCGCGACGCTAAGCGTCGGCGTAATTTCCGGCGGACTGAGCGTGAATACGATCCCCGCGGAATGCGCGATCGAAGTCGATCGCCGGCTCGTGCCCGGTGAAACGGCGCAAGGCGGCTTCGAGCACGTGCGGAGCTTTCTGGCCGCCCAGCCGAACGTGCCGCGTGACCTCGTGCATGAGCCGCCGTTCTTGGTCGGTCCACCATTGGCGGATGTCGGCAACGAAGAGATCGCCGCGCAACTGCTGCGCGCGGCGCGAACAGTCTCCGACTCGCGCCGCATTATCGGAGTACCGTTCGGGACCGACGCCGCGACGTTCGCAGCAGCCGGTGTGCCGAGCGTCGTCTTCGGACCGGGATCGATCGCCCAAGCCCACACGGCGGATGAATGGCTCGCGCTCGATCAACTCGATGCGGCCATCGAGATCCTAGTGCGGTTTCTCGAACAGTCGCCGGTTTAGCGGCTACCCGGTTCCACGTCTTGCGTCGTGTCCTTGGCGACTTCGAGCGACGCCGACTCCGGTTGCTTCAGCAACATGCCGACGGCGAAAAAGCCCTGTTCCTCGCTCTGAAAGGAAGTGCCCGACGGGCCGAAGTAGTGCGCGATCGCCTTGAACTCAGGCAGTTCGGCGGCTTCGACGCGTTGCGGCTGCGCGGCCGAAGGCTTTTCGCCCAGGATCACGTTGATCATCCGCGCGAACAACGTATCCGATTGCCGGAGCTTCCCTTCCTTGAACAACTCGTAACCCACGCGACGTGCTTCGCGCGTCCGGGTGAAGACGCGGGCACAGCCTGCACCAGGCGCCAGTTCATTCAGCTGACGCATGGTTTCCTGGTATTCCGGATCGTTGATGAGTTGATCCTCGGGCTTTACTTCGGCCAAGATTTCCTTTAAGGCGTCCGCATGCGTGGCAATCAACAAGTGCCCGTGCGCAACTGTGACCGCGGAACGCTGCATCAAGCCGCCCTGCTGAGCTTGGGGCTGCGGCGGTTGATTGATGGGTCGAATCTGCGGCGGTCCCTTCCTGCGCAATCTTGGCGGACCATTTTGTACCGGCGGGCCAGGGGCTGCGTTCCCGGCGTTGGGCGAGATTTCCCACACCGTGACGTCGCCGGCGAGTTTCACGGGCAACGCGGTGCGATCCGCCTTCATGACTTTTTCGATCGCCACTTTGAGTGCATCGGGGTTGGAACTCTTGATGGCAATCACGCGGCGTTCGCCGCTATCGTTGACGCCGGGAGTGTGATAGTCCACGAGCACCGTGATCCGCGAATCGAGATTCGTGACCAGTTCCTGCTTAATGTCTACCTGCGGACCATTGACGTCAGCCTTGATATCTTTCAACACATTTTGAAACGTGCCGGGCTTGCCGCCGACGACTTCGTCGAACAGCGACGCCGACATCTCAAACGCGTTCTGCACGTCCAGGCTGAGCGCGGACCAACGGGCCAATTTGCGACTGGCCCAAACGGGCGGTTCGAATCCGTCGACGTTCGGCAGCTTCACCATCCGCATCGCCAATTCAAATGGTTCGGGAGCGTACAGCGCGGTGCGATGCAGCAATTCGTATTTGCCGTCTTGCGGATAGAACTGCACGGAGCCGCCCACGCCCCGCAAAGCGCCGAAGCCTTGGTTCTTCATGATCTGCAACGTGTCTTGTTGCTGAGCGCCCCCGTGAGCTGCGGGCTTCGGAGTCGCATCACGCATGGCCGTGGCATACGCCAATGGTTCGATAAACCAGCGAAGATGGGGCTGGGCTTCGCCAGCGTCGCGCTGGCAGCGCTCCGCGACGTGCTTGTAAGCATCGAGGTTGGCGAGATTGTTGGCTGGTTGCTCGACGAACCGGGATAGCAGCTCACGCGAGAGCGCCAATTGATCGGTACAGCAGAGCAGATCTTCGCGGAGGAAATACACGACCTGGCGAGCCGGCTCGGCAATTTTTGGGTCCGCGGGACGATCGAAGATCTCCAGCAACGTGTCCTGCTCCTTTTCCGACTTCTGCGTGTACTTCTCTGCCTTGAGTCGTGCGAAGACTTGCTCCAAGCGCTGCTTGGCCTGTTCCTCGCGCCCCTTGATATGGATGATTACGGCGGTGCCCGCCGGTTCCTTGCCGTCATGCACGGTCGCGGCGGCGACTTCGCCGGAGGCCATGTCGCGGATGTCGTCCAGCTGCAGTCCGAGCCGCTCATAGCCCGCCGACAGCTTTTCGTCGAACTGGCGCTTCAAGTCATTCGAAAACGACTTCATCGCCGGATCTTGGGCGAGCTGCCCGAGCTGCGTCTTAGCGAACTGAGATTCCAACTCCGCTAAATTAGGGATGCTGACGAAGCCGCGCGTGGTGCTTGGCAGCAAGACGTCCGCTGGCGGCGCGGCTGCCGCGCTCAGGCAACAACTCAGACCCAGCGTCAGCGCGAACAGACTTCGAAGCAGGCCATGATGCACAGCAGTTCTCCTTCGCGACGGATTGCCGGCGCCGCCATTGCGCCGTCGCGCCTGTTGAGCCGGGCGCAGCGGCGCAGCCCTGACCAACAGACTCGGTCTTGAATATTCATCAGCCGATTCTGCCCGAAACAATCAGCCAACTAATGCGCGATATGCGCATCTTATCCGGGACTTGAAACGACTTTTCCGAACACACAGGATACGGCACCCATCCGGCCTGGGCAACCCTTGAGCGGGGGGGTAAGAGAGTGCCGCAGGGAATCGCATGCACATCCGCTGATGCGAATCGGCTCGCCCAAAGAGCGGGCGAACAAGCAACGTGGTCGGGTCAATCGAGGTCCTTGACGATCCGAACGTGAGCGCGGGGGCGCTGCACTTAACGGCGTCCGTATAAGTTCGGAAAGTAGTGCGAATGATTGCCGTAGATCGTCGTGTGCCCGGTTTGGCGAAGTCGATCCGTGCCGCCGCTTTGAACCGCGTTGCGAGCCACTTGCTGTTGCAGTTGATAGACCTGGTTGACCTGGTGTTGGTTCAAGCGGCGCTGATCGACGAACGGCCGCACCAGCGTCTGATAAACGGGGATGGATTCGTCGCTGGCATCCTGGAACTGGAGGAGGTTCAGGTAAGGGCTCACCGTCGGTTGCCGCGTGGGCGTCGGACGGTGCATGCTGCTGTACATTTGCCCGTAATTCTGAGCGTTGGCCCAAGATGCGGCGCTCAGCAGGATGGTCGTGGTCAACGCGAATAATGGAATGCTGCGTTTCATATCAGAATGCTCCGTTCCGTGGGCCTTCAGCAGGCGCGACATGGGGCAATAATTGTGACGGCTTTCCTTCAGCTCACCCTAGAAGCTCCCTTGGCGGAGGCCTTTCGGGAAGCGGTTGATGTTTTGCACGGTTTGCGAGCCTAGCAGGGCGAAGCCGAGCGCTCGTTCGAACGGGTTGATGGTTTTGTCGATCCAGTTGTCGGCGGCTCGCCAGGGGTCCTCGCTGAGGACGATGCGATCGCCGGGCAAGAGTTGG
>JAWXBP010000058.1 GCA_034440135.1 Planctomycetia bacterium | reverse complement strand
CTACCGCAAATCACCTCCAACCTCCGCCGCTTCGCATGCCAACCCCGAAAACTCTTACGCTTCCTAGGCATCATGAAAAACTGATTCGCCCTGCCCTCGCGCGGCGGCGTGAGCGCTTAGTGATTAAACAAGAACTCCTTCGTGTTCAACAGCGCCCAAAGCACGTCTTCGTAGGCTTGTTGCTTGTTCTCGGTTTTTTCGAGGTGCGCCACCGCCACTTGCAACTCCTCGGCGATCGGCTCCCGTGAATAGACCCACAGGTACAGCTCGCGCACTTTTTCTGTCGGCGTACGGGCCGCATCGGCCGCCAGTTTGGCCGCGCGGCCGTTGGCATCGGAGAGTTTGCCTTGCACTTCACTGGAGTTCAGTAAGTGTAGACTCTGCGCGAGGTTGGCTTCTTGCGAACGTTCGCACTCGCAGGCCGTGTCTGCTTCCGGCTTGCCGAACACTGCGAGGAAATAGGTGTTCGCGCCGCTGTCCGGCAGTTGAATCGCCTGCGTCCCGAGCGGCAGGCCGCCGAACTTGGTTTGCGTGCCGGTTGCCAGATCGATCGCGTCCAGCAGCGATTCCGCCGCTAGCCTGCGCGGATAGTATCGCGAGTAGTTCTGCTTGTCGTTGGCGTTGTACTCGTTCGGAATTGAACTGAGTTGATACGTCGAACTGCGGCAAATCGTCCGCACCAGGTCTTTCAAGTCGAACCCGCTGTCGATGAAATGTTTGGCGAGCGCGTCGAGCAATTCCGGATTCGACGCCGGGTTCGTCACTCGCATGTCGTCTTCGGGGTCGACCAGGCCACGGTTGAAGAAGTGCTTCCAATACCGGTTCACCAGCGCCGGTGCGAAGAAGCGATTGTCGCGGTCCGACATCCAGTCCACCAGGTAATGTCGGGGATCGTCCTCGGCCGCAATCGCTTCGGGCGGCACGTCCAATCCCGTGGCCGGAATTTTCTCCCCCGTCTTCGGATGATCGGCCGAGGCCACGCCGTAGCGATGATAAATCGTCGGTTCGTCGGGCGTCATGCCCTCTTTGCGTCCGACCCGCGAGAAAAAGGCGGCGAAGCCGTGGTAGTCGCGCTGGCTCCATTTCTCGAACGGATGGTGATGGCACTTTGCGCATTGAATCCGCAGCCCAAGGAACAACTGTGCGCTGTCTTCCACTTGCTGCTCGGCGGTCTTCACTTCGCGGTACCATGCCACCGGCGGATTCGTGCCGATCTCGCCCGACGCCGTGAGGATCGACCGGACGAACTCGTCGTACGGCATGTTGTCGAGCAGGGCTTGCCGAATCCATTCGTGAAACGCGTAGCTTCCGCGCATGGCACCGGGGCTGCGGCGCTTGTTGCGGAGAATGGAATTCCATTTGTTGGCGAAGAAATCGGCGTAGTTGGGATCGTCCAAGAACGTGTCCACCAACCGATCACGTTTGTCGGGCCGCGTGTCCGCGCTAAAGGCCAGCACCTCCTCAGGCGTCGGCGTCCGACCAGCAATGTCGAGCGCTGCGCGACGGATGAACGTCGCATCGTCGCAGACCGTGGACGGCGGCATGCCGAGCGCATGCAACTTGTTGAATACGAGATCGTCGACAAAATTGCGCACCGGCGGGACCGTCTCAACCGGCGCGCCGAGCGGAATCGTAGCGCGGAACACCGTTACCTGACCTTGATAACGGCACATCACCGCCACGTCGCCGGTGAGTTTCAGCGTCTTTACCAAGCCCGTCACGGTGACTTCGGACATCTCTGTATCGTTCGGCGTGAACTGCGTCATCCGCGTCACGTCCTCGACCGTTCCGTCGGAGTATTTCGCGAGCACGATCAACTGCTGTTCGGCGTCGCGCCCCAGCGAACGCGCCGGCGGCACGACTTCAATCGCCGTCACCTTGGGATCGCTGTCTTTCCCGTAAGGCATGCCTTGCGAAATCCAACGCCGCATCAGGCGATACTCGTGCGAATCGGCCTGCATCCGCTGCCCGCCGCCATGCGGCGAGGCGTTAATCGGTTTCGTCAACAACAAGCTGCGATCCGGTGCGGCCGGAAACACGCGGCGTCCGCGCGATTCCTTCACCAGGTGCTCGTAGTCTTCCGTCGGCTCGAAACCCAGCAACGAGAGCTTGAAGCCATTCTGCCCGCTGGCCTTGCCGTGGCAGCCGCCGCCGTTGCAGCCGAACTTGGTGAAAATCGGTACGATTTGATTCGGAAAGTTGATCGGCAAGTCGTTGGAGATTCCCTCAACCAACACCGAAAGCTTCGCCGCCGCGACGCCTTCCAACGACGCCAAGACCATCGCTTCCCCATCCGCCAACGGTGTCACCAATCCTGTCGGATCGATCGAAACCACGCCCGCCGGCTCCGCGAAAAACTGCACGCGCCGCGTCAGATCGCTCAAAGCGCCATCGCGGGCGACGCCGGTCACCAACAACTGCTGCCGCGCGTCGGCCCCCTTCAACTTGGCGACCTCGCCGTCCGGCAGCCCGGCGCTCACGTCGAGATGATCCCAGACCGGAGTCGATTCGGCCGAGCCGGGGGCATCTTGCGCCGCGGCAATGCCGGCGAACAAGCCGGCGATCAACAACGTCAAGGTCGACGAGACGATGGCATGACGACGAAGCATAGGTGTCCTTCCTGCGTCGTTGCTCGTGGCGGGAAACATTCGGCGGGAGCCGTCGTGGGCGCGTGGAGCGCCCGCGACCGGCCGGTAGCCGCATTATGATGCCTCACCGGGGCTTACATCAATAGGCGTTGATGTTTTTCTGGGCTATTTCCCGCTGCATCCGGCAGCGGGCCCCTGCGTTGAAGCATGCGATTGATTGACGGATCGGGTGCCACTGGCGGCTCGTCCGCCAGTGTTTAGAAGCGTCCACTCCAGCACTGGCGGACGAGCCGCCAGTGGCACCCCACATTCGGTCAAATGGCAAATGTCGCCGCCGGCCCTAGTGAATTCCCGGCCTGCCCGTGACAATGGTTGGACGCTGGCCATTCTTGGGCCGGCGGCATCGACCGATTTGGAGCGCAACTTGTCCACGACTTCCGCGACCGCTGAACCCGAGGTCGCCACGTATCCGCGCGTGCTGCTCAAGCCGCGCAAAGCGAACCCGTTCTACGCCCGGCATCCCTGGGTGCTCGATAGCGCGATCCATCGCATCGAAGGGGACCCGGCCGATGGCGCCGTCGTCGACCTGATCTCCGACAAAGGCAAATGGATCGCCCGCGGCGTGTTCAATCGGCGCAGTCGAATTCAGGTGCGCCTGTATTCTTGGCGCGCGGACGAAGCGCTCGACGAGACATTCTTCCGGCAACGGCTCGAACGCGCGATTCGTCTCCGCGCAGATCTGGGACTTGCCGACCCGCGCGGCGGGGCGCGCCTCGTTTACAGCGAAGCCGATGAGCTGAGCGGCTTGATCGTCGATCGTTACGGCGAACATTTGGTCATCTATGTCACGGCACTCGCGATCGCGCAGCGCGTGGAGATGATCGCGGGTCTGCTGGAAGAATTGCTCCACCCTGTGAGCATTCTCTTGCGCATCGATCCCACGCTGGCCAGCACTGAGGGCATCGAAGTCGCCGACGGCGTACTCCGCGGCGCTGCGCCCGAGGCGCCGGTGCTGATCAACGAATATGGCGTGCAGTTCACGGTGGATTTGACCACCGGCCAGAAGACCGGCTATTTTCTCGACCAGCGCGAGAATCGTCGCGTCGCCGCGGAATATCTGCGCGGGCGCCGCGTCCTCGATATGTTCTGCTACACCGGCGGCTTCGGTCTCGCCGCGGCCAAGCTCGGTGGCGCGACGGACGTGCTGGCCGTCGATTCCAGCCGCAAAGCCCTGGCCATGGCCGAAAGCAACGCCGCGCTGAACGGCCTCACGCAAATTCGCTTTCAAGTCGGCGAGGCCTTCACCGTGCTCGACGAGCTGGTGGCCGCCAAGGACAAATTCTCCGGCATCATCCTCGATCCGCCGAAATTCGCCCGGGGGCGCAAGTCGCTGGAGCAAGCGCTGCGCGCCTACCATCGCCTTAACCGTCAGGCGTTGGAATTGCTCGAACCGGGCGGCATCCTGGTCACGTGCAGTTGCTCCGGCCACGTTACGCCCGACGATTTTCTCTACATGTTGATCGGCGTCGCGCACAAGTCCGGCCGCAGTCTGCAATTCCTCGAACGCCGCGGGGCTGCTCCGGATCACCCCGTCAGCGCGGATTGCCTCGAAAACGAATACCTAAAATGCATCATCTGCCGCGTGAGTTGACGCCGCCGATCTAACACATTCGCGTTGGGCGCCTGGGGCAGGGGCAATGGAAAACGGCCCTATACGTCCACGCATCTGGGGCTTCGACACTTTGTATTGACGCGTGAAACGATGCCCCAGCGGATAGGTCAATGACGTCAAATCCGCTGCCCCAGCCCCAGGCACCCGCGCTTCATTTCTTGGCGTTCACGTAGGCGCGCTGGCCCACCGACGATCCGCTTGTAACGATTGCGCCGATCGCTCCTTTCATCTCCTCTCGCACGGATAATACCTCTCCCGTACGGCCTGTCGCAAGCCGTTTGCGCCCTATCCTTTTCCGGGATTCCGCGCCGCGACCGAGGCCAGTACATGTTCGCGAAAGAGCAGGATTGGGATTTGTTCGGCCAGAGCGAGCTGATTAGCGCGCTGGCCGAATTGGAGCAAAGCTCGCAAGAGAATGTTACGCGGCTCCGCGCACACGAGCGGTTGCAAATCCGCGTGCCCCTCAAGGTACAGCCCGGCAATGCGAGCGAACGCGGCCGGAACCCGCTCGATTGCGTCACCGCTGATATCTCCAACGGCGGTTGCATGGTGATCGGCCCGCGCCCGCTGCTGCCTGGCGACGTTTTTTGGTTGACCTTCGACGCCGAGCGACTCAACGTCGGTTCGCTGTTCGCGCGTTGCATGCGCTGCCGCATGATCAGCGAAGAGGCCTTCGAAATTGGCTTCCGCTTCTTCGCCGATGTGCAGATCGCCGGCGCGCTCGCCGAGGAAGTCGAACTCAAGGCCTAACCCAGGCCAGCCACCGCTCAGACATCCGATGTCCACCCCTGCGACTTCTCCCGCCGCTTCGACTGCCACGGCGTCCACCACGATGGACGTCTGCGCCGCGCTGCGCCACGCCGCCTCGACGGCGCGCGACGCCAACGAATTCCTCGCCCAAGTGATGCGCATTCTGGCCGAACGCTTCGAGGCCGCGTACGCACTTGCTCAACTCGAAACCGCCACGGGCGCACGCCGGCATGAACTCGCGCGTGCGCCGCAACAAGCCGACGAGTGGAAACGCCTCGCGGACGCGCTGTTGCTGGAAGCGCGCTATCACAACGTTGGAAAAGCTCGGCTCTCCGCCGCCGGCATTGGCGGCCAGGCGGCGCTCGCGGTGCCTTTGGCGCTACTGGAGCAAGAGCCCAACGGCGCCATTGCCTTGATCGTCCCCGATCTCGGCAAAGCGGTCATGCAAGCACGGCTAGGTGAGTTCAAAGCGCTCGCGGCTCTCTCGGGATCCCTCTACCAGCCCGCGCCGACGAAACCTGCGGCCGCCGCTTCGGGTGACGAAGCCCGGGCGTCGCAGTCGCTCACCAAAGCCGCCGCATACGACAATCTGCGGCATTTCGTGTTCGGCGTCGTCAACAGTTTGAAGAGCCGCACCGGCTGTGAGCAAGTCGCTCTCGGGCTCGTCCGCGGCGCGAACATTCGCATCGAGTGCATTTCCGGACTCGACGATGTGCTGCCGCGATCGCCCGGCGTTCGCGAAATGCAACAGGCCATGGAGGAATGCCTCGACGCGGGCGTTCCCGTCGGCTGGCAGCGCACGGGGCAGCCGTTCGAGACTGCCACGCCCACCGGCCAGCTGCTCCACAAGCAATGGCACCAGCACATCGGCGGCGCGACGGTCGCGTCGATTCCGCTCACGCACGAAGGCCAGGTCGTCGCCGTCGTGAGCTTTCGCGCCGATTCCCAAGAACAATTCTCGCGCGACTTGATCACGGATTGGGCCGGGTTGCTCGCGCCGATCGCGCCGGTGTTGCTCGTGCTCGCCCGCGCGGAGCGCGGCATCGCGCGACACGTCTCCGATCGCGCTCGCGAAGGCTGGCGGGCGCTTCGCACGGCGCCGCGCTTCAAACAGTGCCTGTATTTGGCGCTGCTGCCGGCGCTCGGCTGGTTGCTGTTCGGCAGCACGACGTACGTCGTTACGGTCCCTTGCGAGATCATTGCCGCCGAGGAACGACGCATCGCCGCGCCGTTCGAGGGAACCTTGCTGCGCGCCGCGGCACTGCCCGGCGAACGCGTCCGGGCTGGACAACTGCTCGCCGAGTTTGATACCCGCGACATCCTGTTGAAGCGTGACAAAGTGGCCGCGCAGTTGCGCGCCGCCGAATTGGAACTCACCGCCGCGCTGCAAGCACAAGACACCGTCGCCGCAGGCATGACCGGCGCGCAAGCCGAGATGCACCGCGCGGAGTTGGAGCTGCTCGATTACCAACTCGCCCGCGCCAAAATCGTCGCCCCCGCCGATGGCATCATCCTCGAAGGCGATCTGCGACGTCGCATCGGCGAGATCGTCCCGCTGGGCGAGCCGCTGTATTCGATCGCGGCGAACGACCGTTGCGCCATCGAACTGCATGCGCCGGAGCACGCCGCCGTCTTGCTGAAAGCCGGCCAGCCAGGCGTGTTTACGACGCTCTCGCAACCCGACGAGCAAGGCAGACTCAAGTTGCTCAATGTTGAGCCGCTCGCGCAAGTCGTCGATTCCCACAACGTATTTCGCGCCGAAGCCTCGATCGAGGCCTCGCCCGATTGGGTCCGTGTCGGCATGAGTGGCGTGGCGCGCGTCGAAACCGGCCGACGCCCCGTCTATTGGGCGCTGTTGCACCGCGCCATCGACACCGTGCGCTTGCAATGGTGGAAGCTATGAGCCAAGCGCCGGGGGCTCCCGTCAATTTCGCTGAACGTCTGGGAAAAGTCTGCGTCAGGCTCCGCCCGGAACTCGAAGTCAGCCGGCACGTTTTCCGAGGGCAGTCGGCCTACTTGCTCCGTGATCCCATCACGTTCCAAACGCATCATCTCAACGACACCGACTACCGCATCGTCTGCGAATTGACCGCTGATCGATTGCTCAGCAACGTCTTCGAGCGCCTCGTCGCTGGCGACATCCTGGCGAAAGACGACGAGGAAGGTTTTTACCGCTTCGTCGTGGGACTCAACCAGCGCGGACTGCTCAGCTTGCCGGTTTCCGACGGACAGCAGCTCTACGCCCGCTACGAGCGCCGCAAACAATTGGAACGCCAGGCCGGGCCGATGCGGTATCTGTTTTATCGCGTGCCGCTGTTGCGCCCGGACGATTTCCTGCAACGCACCGTCAACTGGTTTCGCCCGCTGTTCACGCGGACGGCCTTCATCATCTGGGTGCTCGGCTCCCTGGCCTCTTTCACCGTGCTCTGGCTTCGGTGGAGCGATTTCTGCAATCCCTTGGGCTCGATGCTCGCGCTTGGCAATTTGCCGATGCTTTGGAGCTTGCTCATTGGGCTCAAGGTCGCCCACGAATTCGGGCACGCCTACGCCTGCAAACATTACGGCGGCCGAGTTCCTGAGATGGGCGCGTACTTCGTGCTGCTCACGCCTTGCGCCTATGTCGACGCCTCGGCCGCTTGGGGCTTTCCGCGCCGGCTGGACCGCATCATCGTCTCGCTGGCCGGCATCTATGTGGAATCCTTCCTGGCGATGGCCGCGCTCGTAATCTGGTGTACGTCAGAACCCGGCTTCATCAACTCCGCCGCGCACTACGCGATGGTGCTCAGCACCGTGGTGACCGTCGGCTTCAATATCAACCCGCTGATGAAGTTCGACGGTTACTTCGTCCTCACCGACCTGCTCGAGATTCCCAATCTGGCGCAACAATCGAAGGCGGAAACCCACGGACTAGTACGCCATTGGGCGCTCGGCACGCCGTACGCGTCGCCCCATCGTCGCGGCGTCCGCTACGGCCTGATCGCCTACGGCATCGCCTCGAGCGCCTACAAAGTCCTGATCACCTTGGGCATCTGCACGATGCTCGCGCTCACGGTGCCCGTGGCCGGCGTTGGTTTTGCGATGTTCTACGCCTTGGGGGCGATCCGCGACAGCTTCCGACAAATCCGCGACTTCCTCAAAAACGCCGCCGTCGGGCCGGCGCAGCGCAAACGCGTGTGGGCTGTCGTCGGCGGCTTGGGTTTCGTCGCTCCGGCGTTGTTCCTGCTCACTCCCATTCCGCTCGCGCGCCAGGCGGTCGGCATCGTCGCGCGCGAGGACGATCAAGTCCTTCACGCCGAGGCCGATGGCTTTGTGCGCGAGCTTTCGGTGCACGAAGGCGACAAGGTCGCACCGGGCAGTACGTTGGCCGTGCTGGAAAACGCCGACCTCACCGCGTTGCGGCGCATCCGGCAGGCGGAAGTCGAACGGATTCGCTGCGAATTGCGCGGCGCATTACAGACCGATCACGCCGCCGCCGCCGAAGCCGCTGCGCGTCTCGCACAGGCGGAACGCGAGCTCGCCGAAGCGCAGCGCCAACTGGATGCGCTCGTCATCCGCACTGTCGAGGGCGGCGAAGTTACCAACGTGGCCCGCCTGGAAGACGCCGGACGCTTTATCCACATGGGCGAACCCATCGCCGAAGTCGCCCGCGGCGCCTGGGTTGTCCGCGCTTTGCTGAATGCCGACGGTTACCTCGCCGCACAGCCCGTCGCCGGCCAGCCGGTGCAGGCGATTCTAAGAGGCGCCGCCGACGAGACCCTGCACGGCCGTATTCTTCGCGTCGCCGCGGCGGGGGATCGCCGCGTCGACGACGTTGCCCTCACGCACCTGGGCGGCGGCGAAATCGCCGTGCAAAGCGCAACCATGGAAGCGGTCGAGCCGTTCTATGTGGTGACGATCGCGCTCGATCCCTCCGATTTCGACCTCCGCCACGGCCTGACGGCGCAGGTCAAGTTTCCGCCCCGTACCGACGCGCTCGGCATGCGCATCTACCGGGGCGCCTTGCGCTTCCTCAACCGTCTCCGCGCTGCGGTCTAATCGCGGGGAAAGTCGTCCCTTCACGCCAATTTCCAAGCACGTGAATTCACATTAAACCTCGGCATCGAATGCCCTTTCGTGCCTTTCGTGTCTTTCGTGGTTCCCCTTCCCTCCGCCCCTGTTCGACTGAGTTTTCTATCCCCTCGGGCCGCTTCGACTTGCCACTTTTCCGGACTGGCCTTTACCCCGCGGCCGATTCTCGGCAGAATATCGCCCCGAAATGTCCCATTGGACGGGACGTCGTCAGGGTCAGGTACGACCCAGCCGAAACCGCAAGGAGTGCGAACGTGAAGCAACTCGTTTCTGCCGTCGTTTTGGCGGCGCTCATGGCGGCGAGTCCCGCCCTGACGGCCCAGGCGCAACAACCCGCCGCAGCGCGTCCGACCGTCGCGATTATCGACTTGAGCTACATCTTCAAGAACTACTCGAAGTTCAACGAGATGACGGCCAACATCAAGCGCCAGGTCGAAGGCGCCGATGCCCAACTGAAGGGCAAACAGGAAGAGCTGAAAAAGGTCGCCCAGCAAGTCGAAGGCCTGCCGCTTGGCTCGCCGGAGCGCAATCAGCTCGAAGAACAGGCCACGAAGATGCAGGCCGACATCCAGGTGGAAGTCGCCACGCAACGCAAGGACTTCCTCCGTCAGGAAGCGGCGATCTACTACAACATCTATCAAGAAGTGCAGGACGCTATCAAATCGTACTGCGAGCGGAACGGCATCCTGTTGGTCATGCGCTTTAACGGCGACCAGCCCGACGCGAACAATCCGCAGGAAGTGATGCAGGATCTGAACAAGGCGGTCGTGTACTACAACCGTTCGATCGACATCACTTTCCCCATCAAGGAAATGCTGGAAGCCAACCGGCCGCAAGCCGGCGCGCGTCCGGCCGCGACACAACCGGGCGTCCGTCCGCAGACAGCGCGGCCGACGGCTCCGCGCACCAAGTAACCTGTCGCGCGCTCACTTCGCGTCCCAGCGCCGCGGCGGCGCAAGCTCGCCGCCACGGCCTGGACGCGATTCGGGCGCACGCAACGCCGGCATTGCAATTCCAACGCCTCGAAACCAACCTCCTGCTGAAATACATCCATGCGGTTTGAGGATCTGAACTTCACCCGGGGCCGCCACGGGTCGCCTCCGACGGGAAAACCTGTCCGGGGCAAAAGCGCCTTTCATCTGATGCCTCCGCGCAACCAACAAACCTTGACGCACCCTGCGCTCGTCACCGGCGCCGGCTATTGGTCCGGGCGCGACGTGCGCGTGGAATTACATCCCGCGCCGATCGACGCCGGCGTCACGTTCATTCGCACCGACCTGGCGAAATCTGCGCGCATTCCAGCGCATGTTTCCCATCGCATCGAAACGCCGCGCCGCACGGTGCTGAAGCATCAAGGCGCGACGGTCGAAATGGTCGAGCACGTCATGGCCGCACTCGCCGCGTTGCGGGTCGACAATTGCGAGATCCGCGTCGATCAACCGGAACTTCCCGGCTGCGACGGCTCCAGCCTGGCGTATGTCGAAGCCATCGACGGCGCCGGCATTGCCAAGCAAGCCGCCGCGAAGGCGCAGCTTGTCGTGCGCGAAGTCGTGCGCGTCGGCGATGACAACGCCTGGATCGAAGCCAGCCCGCCGTCGCATCAAGGGCTCTCGTTTAAGTACCACCTCGACTACGGCCAGGACAACGCCATCGGGCGGCAAACGCTGTCGCTCGATGTCACGCCCGACGTATTTCGCCAGGAGCTGGCGAGCAGCCGGACGTTCTTACTGAAATCGGAAGCCGATTGGCTCCGCTCGCAGGGACTCGCTTCGAAGGCCACGGTCAAAGACCTGCTGATCTTCGGTGACGAAGGCCCGATCGACAACGAGCTGCGCTTTCCGGACGAATGCGTCCGCCACAAGGCGCTCGACCTGATCGGCGACCTGGCCCTCGGCGGTTACGACCTCGTCGGCCACTTTGTCGCCCACAAGACCGGCCACCGCCTCAACGCCGAGTTACTGCGCGTCCTCCTCCAAGAAGGAGAAGTCGTCGGCCACCGCCGGCGCACTGCCTGAACCAAGTCACAACGTCATAAAAACGTAGACAACGAAGAAGCCGAAACGCCAGAACCGCTCTCAGGATGAGAGCCCGAAACGCTAAATTCGCATGGATGCGGAGGTCTCGAGCATGGCTGCCTTCATCTCGCCGCAAGCGGTCGTTGATCCCGCCGCGGAGATTGCCGACGACGTCCACATCGGTCCCTTCTGCGTCGTCGGACCCAAGGTCCGCATCGGGCGCGGCACGCGACTCGAAAACAGCGTCACTCTGATGGGCGACGTCACGCTCGGCGAAGAAAACCATCTGTTCCCCTACGTGGTGATCGGCGCCCATCCGCAGGACATTTCCTACCGCGGCACCGACACCCGCGTGTTGATCGGCGACGGCAACATGATCCGTGAAGGCGTGACGATCAATCGCGCCACGGAAAAAGAGGACGGCGTCACCCGGGTCGGCAGCGATAACTACCTGATGGCCGGCTCGCACATCGCCCACGATTGCCAGCTCGGCAGCCACATTAAGATGGCCAACGGGGCGATGCTCGGCGGCCACGTCCACATTCACGACTACGCCACCCTCTCCGGCGCCGTCGGCGTCCATCATTTCGCCACGATCGGTGCGTACAGCTTCGTCAGCGGCCAAAGCCGCATCCTGCATGACGTGCCTCCCTACATGTTGGTCGACGGCGCACCGGCCCGCCCGCGGTGTGTGAACGTCGTCGCGCTGAAGCGCGCCGAATTCTCGGACGATGCGATTCGCGCGTTGTCCGAAGCGCATCGCCTGATGTATCGCGCCAAGGTCGGCTTGCACCATGTGCGCGAACTGCTCACCGGCGGCCACTTGCTCCATCCGGCCGTCCTACAACTCATGAACTTTCTCGAACAACAGCAGCAAGGCCGACACGGCCGGGCTCGCGAACGGAGGCGTGCGGCGTGAACGAGGTTCGTATCGCGGTCATTGGCGTCGGCCACTTGGGGCGTATTCACGCCAAGCTCTTGGCCGGAGTGCCCGGCGCGCGGCTGGTCGCCGTCGTCGATCCCTCGGAAGCCAACCGGACGCAAGCCGCGGCGGAAACCGGCGCGGAGCCATTCGCGGATTTCCGTTCCGTCATCGGGCGCATTGATGCAGCCGTAATTGCCACGCCCACGCGTTACCACCATGCGGTCGCCGCCGAGCTGCTGGGCGCCGGCATTCACGTCCTCGTCGAAAAGCCACTCGCGCCGACGGCCGCGGAATGCGCCGAGCTTGTCGAACTCGCCGATCGTCACGGCGCGATCCTGCAAGTCGGCCACGTCGAGCGCTTCAATCCCGCCTGGGAACACGCCCTCGTCCGCGCCGGCGAACCGAAATTCATCACCGCCAATCGTACGAGCGGCTACTCGTTCCGCTCGACCGATATCGGCGCAGTGCTGGATCTGATGATCCACGACATCGATCTGGCCCTCTGGCTCACCAAGTCGCGGGTGGTCCACGTCGAAGCCCTCGGCATTGCTCTGTTCGGCCGCGAGGAAGACGCCGCGCACGCTCGGCTCGTCTTCGAAAACGGCTGCGTCGCGGTGTTGAGCGCCTGTCGCGCCAGCTATTCCGCGGCGCGCACATTCCAATTCTGGTCGCGCCGCTCGCAGGTCAGCGTCGACCTCGGGCAACGGATCACGGAAATCATCCGCCCCAGCGAAGCCATTTTGCGGCGAGAATTGAACCTCGCCACGTTGCGGCCGGATCAAATCGGCACGGCCAAAGAGAGCCTGCTCGCCGAACACCTGCCGCGGACCACGCATACGGCCCCGGCCGGCAATCCGCTGCAAGACGAGCTCAAGGAGTTCGTGCGGTGCGTGCAAACTGGCGCGGAACCGAGTGTCTCTGGCGCTGCCGGATTGGCTGCCGTGGAAGTGGCCGAACGGATCCTCGACAAAATCGCCGAACACGCCTGGGACGGCCAGCCCGCCGGCCTCGTTGGCGCCACAGCCGTCGCCTCGCCAGCTGTGTTACCAGGCCCGCACTGGCGGCTCAAAACGTCGCTCGACACCGTCAAGTTCGAACGCCGCGACGCCGGCTAAAACGGATTAACCGCGAAAGACGCCAAAGTTCGCGAAAAGTCGGCGAATGTTTGTCCACGGAATACGCGGAAGAACACGGAAAAGAATTGCGCGATCTAGTCCGCACCGATCCTCGTCTTCTTTCCGTGAGCTTCCGTGTTTTCCGTGGACACGAGCCCCTGCTATTTCGCGATTTTTTCGCGCCTTTCGCGGTTCAATTTCCTGCAAGTTTACGCCAGGTCGCGGTCTTCGAACATGATCAGGGCCGCCAGCACGGCGATTGTGCTGTAGATGGCGCAATAGCCGAACGCCCAGAGCACATACAGCCAGGGCACGGGTTTTCCGGCGGCGATTGCCGACTGGATGTTGAAGTGGTCGAGCACCGGAAAGATCGTCGCCAGGAACGTGCCCATGAACTGCACGATCTGATTTTCGCCCACGGCGCTGGATTGCATCAGCACCGGTGTTAAGTGCCCTACCAGGTAGATCATCAAACAGATGATCAGGTTCGGCAGCACCGGCAGTCGCGTGGAGATCGCCACGCTGATCCCGGTGAATACGATCGCCTCGAACAGCCCCAGGATCAGCCCCGGCGAGGTGTGTACGACCTCTTCCATGCACTGCGACCATTCCGGCACCGGATGCGACGTCTCGCGCGCGTCGTAGACCACCTTGTACGAAATCGTGGCCAGGAAGATCGTCCCCAGCAGGATGAACAACATCGCCACCGGAAACACGATTCCCAAGAACTTGCCGATGATGAACTGCCGGCGTCCCACCGGCTTGGACAAGAGCGTCAGCGCGGTGCGACCTTCAATTTCATCCGCCACGGAGATGCTGGCGTTCCACACCGCCACGAACACCGCGGCCAGCAGAATCACCGTCAACCCGGAATCCTTGACGATCTTGATATCCTCGCCGAACGTGTTGTAAGGCAAGAAGGGGAACAGCAGCAACATTACCGAGGCGATCATCGCCACGACGAAAAAAATCGGTTGTGCGAGCGCTTCTTTGCTCGCCGCCTGCGCGATGGCCGCGGTCTTGTGCGAGATCGCCACGACGAGGAAATAGAGCGCGAACAGCGCGATCACCGCCCCGATGGCGGTCGCGCCCACGATTGCCAAAGGCGTCAGCCAAGGCGTGATGTCCGCCAACAACAGTCCGTTTGCCACGTCGATACTCCGCCGTTGCCGCCCCTGAATCAGAAAAGCCCGCTCGCGCTAATGGCGAATGGTGAATCCGGTGAATGCGCCGCTGGCCGGCAGGCGATCCACCAACGTCTCGCGGATGTGCCCGTCAAAGGCCCGTTGAATCTCGCCCAGAAATGAGCGCAATTCTTCCGCCTGTCCTTCTACGGTCATCCGCACGCTTCCGTCCGGAAGATTTTCCACCGTGCCCGAGACTTCAAAGCCCCGGGCGATCCCCACGGTCGAGTACCGGAACCCGACCCCCTGCACATGCCCTACAAACCGCACATCCCAATGCTCGCAGGCCATGCGCAAACTCATCGCCAATTTTGGGGAAGCTTCGAGTATATCCACGCCCCCAACAGCCCGCCAGCCGCTCAAGCTTCCTTCACCACATAAGCCGGCGTCGCGCCGAACGACAACCTGCGAATCTCCGCTTGGCCGCCGAAGTATTCGTCCACCGCCCGCGTTTCTCCGGGAAATACGCCGTAATCGTCGAGCAGGAGGATGCCGCCCGGCGCGATCCGCGGATAAAGCTGCTCCAAAATCACCTGCGCCGGTTCATAGAGGTCGGTATCTAGATTCAGCAGCGAGATCGTCAGCTCCGGATACTTGGCCAGATACTCCGGCACGGTCCGCGTGATGTCGCCCGCGACGAGCTCGACATCTTCGCCGCAGCCTTTCCGGGCCAACACCTGGCGCAGTTGGTCCGTGGAAATACTCTCGCCGCCGGCCGCTGAGATAAACCGCTCGCGTAGCGCTTGATCCGGCTCGTGCGCCGTCGTGGGGAACGGCCCGAAGGAATCGAACCCTACGATCGGCCGCTCCGCCGCGCGGTCAAACAATCGCCGAAACATGGCGAACCGCGCCAATGACGCCCCTTTGAACACCCCGCACTCGACAATCGCCCCCGGCGCCGCCATCGCCAGCCGGAACAGCTCGTAGTGCGCCAACAGCTTCCCCAACCGCGACGGATCGGAGGTCAAATAGAAGCCATTCTCAAAATCCCAGGCCCGCTCAAAATCAGGCAGTTCAATCATGGACAGATCACGACGTAAATGAAAAACCCAGCACCAATCAGCGTTCCTCGATCGGTTCACGCCGCAAGCGCAGCGCAACTTGCCTCACCGCGCCAGCTCCCGCCCGACATAAACTCTCGCCAATGGGTCCACCCGTTACAGGCGGCGCGGGAGAGAATTTCGTCTCGCACGCCGGGCGATATGACGTAATAATTCCACCATGCTAGCAGGATCGACACGGACCAGCACAGTCTCGTGGCCAGGCGCGCCGCTCCCCGCAGGCGGTGTTCCGGTTGGGCGACTTGCCCACAATTCCGCCCAGCTGGCTGGCGACCCAGTCACGACGCTTCGCAGTACAAATTACCGCACGACGGCCCGCCGCCCACTCGCAAACGACGGCCCTGAATGCGCCACCCAAGAGGAGGGGTGCCCATGAGTTTACGGATGAACTTTCGCCGCTGGGCCTGTACGGCCTTAGCCCTCGCGCTGGCCGCGCAAGCTGGCCATTCGATTGCTCAACAGCCCCGTGAAGGCCTGCGCGAGCCGGTCTACCGGGTGGCGCAACAACAGGCTGCCGCCGATACGGCCGTGGCCGTGGCCGCGGTCGGCTCGCCGGCCTCGCGCAAGCTTTCCACCAAGGACCTGGCTGACGCCGCCCCTGGCGAGCACCCGCTGCTGCCGGCCGTCCGCTGGGCGAAGCATGGCCTGGAAGACGTCCGCGCGAAACAGGACTACTCCTGCGATTTCGTCAAGCGCGAACGCATCGACGGCGAATTGGGCGAAGCGCAATATGTCTTCATGAAAGTCCGCCACGAGCCGTTCAGCGTGTACCTGCGCTTCAAAGGCCCCGATTCGATGAAGGGTCAGGAAGTCATCTACGTTCGCGACAAAAACAACGGCGAACTGCTGGCGCACCCGACCGGCATCAAGAAGCGCCTTGTTGGCACGGTCTCGTTGAAGCCGAATAGCATGCTGGCCATGTCCGGCAACCGCTATCCGATCACGGAGATCGGCATCCTGCACCTCGTCGAACGCCTGATTGAAGTCGGCGAGCACGACATGCAATACGGCGAGTGCGAAGTCGAGCTTTACCGCGAAGCCAAGATCAACGAGCGCAGCGCCACTTGCATCCAGGTGCATCACCCGGTCGCGCGGCGGAACTTCCTGTTCCACCTGGCCCGGATTTATGTCGACGACGAGCTCAACGTCCCGGTCCGCTACGAGGCCTACGAATGGCCCAAGGCCAACGACCCGGAAGGCGAGCCGGTCCTGCTCGAGGAATACACCTACTACAACATCAAGTTCGACAACAACTTCACCGACCTGGACTTCGATCAGAAGAACCCGGAATACGATTTTTAGTCGGAGCGGAGCTCACTGTCGCAAACCAAATCGGCCCTCACGTCGTACCAGCGGCGTGGGGGTTTTTTGTTAACAGTTTGAAGTTTTCGGGGGAGTTTGAAGTTTTCAGTGTTCAGTTTTCAGTGGGAGAAAAGCGCCGTTGTGGCCGGTCTCCCGACCGTGCCACTGGTTCCAGGACAAGTTGAGCCATCAGAGCATCCACCATTGCCTCCCAAGCCGTGCGTCCAGGAGACTGAAAACTGAACACTGAAAACTTCAAACTCACGCTCCACCGCTTATCTCGAATCAGCCTGCGTCTTTCCTTTCTCGCTTTCCTCGCTTGGCTCGGACTCGTCACCGCGATGTGGAGTTTCGAAAACTATCTCGTTTTCCGGCCTTCGGCCTATGCCGCCGCAGATCCGCGCTGGCAGCCCCGCGATTTGGTTTACGAGGACGTGGAAATCCCATCATCCGACGATGTGACGCTACACGGCTGGTTCGCGCCTGTCGATTCGCCCCGCGCCACACTCTTGTTGCTCCACGGCAACGGCGGCAACATCCGCGGGTTGGCGGACGAATTGCGCATTTTGCAACAGCGCCTCGGCGTGGCGGCGCTCGCCATCGACTATCGCGGCTATGGCAAGAGCACCGGTTCACCCAGTGAAGCCGGCATCCTCGCCGATGCCCGGGCAGCGCGGAAATGGCTCGCCGAGCGCAGCGGGCAGCGCGAACCGGACATCGTCCTCTGGGGATTCTCGATGGGGGGCGGCGTCGCGGTCGATCTCGCCGCTGAGGACGGCGCCCGCGGCTTGGTCCTGCAAAGCACGTTTACTTCGCTCCCCGACGCTGCCGCTGAGCATTACCCCTGGCTGCCCGTTCGCTGGCTGATGCGCAATCGCCTCGACTCGGCGAGCAAAATCGCTCGCTATCGAGGTCCGCTCCTGCAAAGCCACGGCGACGCCGACGAGGTCGTCCCCTGCCACCTCGGCCAACAACTCCACGCCCTGGCGAACAGCCCCAAGCGCTTCCTGGAAATCCCCGGCGGGGACCATAATGATCTGCCGGAGGAGTTGTTTTACGCGGCGCTAGATGAGTTCATTGCAGGGTTGGAATGAGTGAGTTTGAAGTTTTCACGGGAAGTTTGAAGTGTTCAGTGTTCAGTGGGGCGATCAAAGGCTCACTGAAAACTGAAAACTTCAAACTCCGACTTTTGCTCGCCTTGGAAGTGCCGCCCCGTACGAATCTTTGATCACAAGAAACGGCTTCTCCACCGCGAAGTGCAGGGCCATGGCTGCCAGCATCGAGACCACCGCGAACACCGGGAAATAGATTAGGAACTGCAGGCCGCGCGGTAGGTTGTCGAAGCCTGGTAATGTCCGCACTGCGGACAGCGTGACGCCGATGAAGCACATGTGGACGAGGTACAGGCTGTACGAGAGTTTCGACAGCACCAACATCGCGCGCGATCCGAGCAGCGGCCGCTCGCGTTTGGGTTCCAAGACCAGCCCCAGCAGCACTGCGCCGAAGCCCCAGGCCAGTAGACTGAACAACAGCGTGCTGCTGAACCCGTTGATCTCGTTCAACAACGGCTTGAATCCAATCAGCGCGGCGACCAGAGCCGTTCCCGCCAGCAACAACCGGCGCGGAGTCTCCGGACGATTTAGCCAGCCGAACGCCTGGCGATCGCGCACCAGAAATGCGCACAGCGAGCCCACCAGCAGCGAATCCAACGCCAAGTGAAACGGGCTGCGCATCGTCCAGAAGCAATCTTCGTAGCCCTCGAACGCACCGTGCCGCGCGTAGGTCAACGCCCGCAGCCCCAGCGGAACCAGCGTCATGAGCGCGATCAGCGCCGCCCGCCGCGCCGGCGATTTCATTCTCGCCACAGGGACAATCAACAGCGGAATCGAAAGATAGAACTTCTCTTCCACGCCCAGCGACCAGAAGGCCACGACGATCCGGCTCGGCACATAGTCCTGCAAAAACAGCAGGTGAACCCAAAGCTGCTCGCGCACTACGCTGGCCGGCACGCGATAAAATGGCAACAGACCGCCCGCCACGACGAATAGCCAGGCATAGTACGCGGGCACGATTCGCAAAATGCGTTTGACGAGATAGTCGCGCAATTCGCCGAAGCGAAACTCCGCGCTCCAGCGTTTCAGGATATGGTGCGAGACCAGAAACCCGCTCAGCACAAAAAAGAGATCGACGCCCGCCCAGCCATTCACCATTGGCGTCATCAAATCCCAGCCAAACCCGCCAATCGCCGCCTCGCGCGAATCATAAAACGGCCGCACACCATGCCGGAACAACACCAGCAAGATCGCGATTCCGCGCAAGCCATCGAGCGCCGCGATGCTCCCAGGGACAGCTTCGAAGCTGAAGTATTGCCGGCACGAGAAAGTTGAAGCAACGCGTGACATATTGGACATCTGCCACGATGGGTCGGCCAAACTCTGGAATTGGAGACCTTCGGTCGGGCCCGTGGCACGGTCGGGAGACCGTGCCACAACAGAGACCGTGCCACAACACGGATATTGGCCCCTCTATCTCCTCTCACCTCCGTGCCCTCCGTGGTGAAAGTTTGCAGCCGCCCTGCTCTAGCCGACCGCCGGCTGCGGCGATTTTTTCCGCGATTTCCAAATCATCCCATCCACCACGTAGTGATGAAAATTGATCACCATGAACGCGAACAGCGTCACTGGCGCCGCCAAGGTCGAGCTGATCGGGTTCGTCACCGTGCTCAGCGCGGCGTAGGCCAACGTGGAAATTCCCAAACAGACCGCAAAGTACGTGATCATCTTCCCGTTCTGGCTGATCGTCGACAGCAACGGGCACGCCGGGTCATAGCCCTGCTTGAACCGATTGTTGTTGAACCACCACACCAACAGGATGTACTGCAAGTTGTGCCAGACGTTCAGCACCAGCCAACCCGTGGTGATATCGTCGATCAACACGTAGCCGGTCAAGAACACTGCGTGATGCGAAATCATGTACACCGTATGCGCGAGCGCCAACCGCCCTTGCCACAGCGCGATCAGCACCGTCACGACCCAGGCCACTAACGCCCCGATCGCCATCGCGCCGATAAATGTCGTCACCGGCATCCCGATCGGCAGGTACAGAACGTCCATCCCGAGGAACTTCGGCGCGGCCTGCTCGGACCGGTGCAGAATGCCGTAGAGCGGCAGCAAGTACAGCGACCACTTGGCGATCGAATCGTCGATCTTCGCCGCGGGGTCGGCCTTGCGGCGATAGATTCGCTCGATCCCGTAACTCTGCCGCGTGTAGTGGAACCATTGCCAATACAGATACGTCGTGGCCAGCACCCATTCGCCGCACGTCACCACGGCCACCAAGGTCACCGCCAGGACGATCAGCGGCAGTTGCAGCACCAGGAACTTATGCTGTTGAAAACTTGCTTTGTCGAACGCCAGCCGCGTAAAGGTCGAGACGACGTGGTGGTAGCCTAGCAACCACAGGTCGAGCATCAGCATCCAACCGAACATCCCCGGGTTCCAGAGGCCGACGACGCCGGTCAGGACGGCAACCGCCGCCCCCGTCACGATGAAATTCGCGTCAAACAGCGGACTCCGCAGCCAGCCGGGGCTGAGCGTGGAGATCGCGGACCAGGAGCGTGTCGTGGCGACGGTGGACATTGCAATCCGCTTGGAAATCAGGGAGTTACGCCGTTTTCGTCAACGGCCAGGAGCGCGGTGTCGAAACCCTAGGTCGATAGCAGGAACGAGGCAAACTTCTTGCTCCCCAGCCCTGCCCTCGTGACCGAATCCCCCTGGGCGGCATCGAAAATGGCGTCGGGGCAATCAGGCCGCGCATCACGGTTGCCGGTGCACGGCACGCAACTTGCCCCTATAATCCCCACAACCGGACCGCCCACCGCCAGGGCGCTCCCGCCTTGGCTCGCAAATCACTTGGAGAGTTCTGATATGACGTTGTTTCGCGGCCTCGTCGGGGCCTTGCTGTTGGGAACGGTCGCCTCGGTTCTGGCCTGTTCGAGGGCCGTCGCGCAGGACGAAGGTTGGACGGCCAACATGGCCTCCGCCATGGAACAGGCGAAGTCGGAAAACAAGGACTTGCTGATCGACTTCACGGGCTCGGACTGGTGTGAATTCTGCATCGTGCTCAAGGACGAAGTCTTCAGCCAGACGTCGTTCCAACAGGAGGCGCCGAAGCATTTCGTCCTGGTGGAGTTGGATTTCCCTAACGACACTTCGCAACTGAGCGAAGCGACGCAAAAGCAAAACAACACGTGGCGCGAGAAATTCGAAGTCACGGGATTCCCGTCGATCTATCTCACCGACGCCACGGGTCGCCCCTACGCGGTGACCGGCTATGAGAAGGGGGGCGCGGACAAATACCTGGCTCATCTGGAAGGACTGCGCAAGATTCGCGAGCAACGGGATGCCGGGCTCGACGCCGCGGCCAAGACAACGGGCATCGAGCGCGCCAAGCATCTCGACGCGGCGCTCACGGCCGTCGGCGATGAATTGACGGTAAAATTCTATCTGCCCGAACTCGAAGAAATCCTGACGCTCGACGGCGCGAATGAAGCCGGCCTGAAGCAGAAGTACACGCAATGGCTGAACAATGCCAAATTTGACAAAGCCTTCTTCGTCTTGAAGCAGGAGTTCTCCCCGCAAAGCGCGCCCCAGGCGATCAAACTGTTGGACGAAATGCTCGCCAAGTTCACGCCCGATGCCAAGCGGGCGCTGGAAGCCAAGCTGTTCCGCGCCGATATCTACGGCGCGATGGGCCGCATGGACGAGATGCTGGCGCTCATCGATGAGCTCTTGCCCGAAGAGAGCTTCGAACCGGCCCAGCGCGTGAATCTCGGCCTGGTGAAGGTGAGCCTGCTCCGCAAGGCCGGCAAGAACGACGAAGCCATCGCCTTCTTCGACGAAGTCATCTCCCTCGCCGGCGACGACAACTTCCTCAAAGCCCAGGTGATCTACTTCAAAGGCCGCGTCCTCTCGCTCACCGGCAAGAACGAGGAAGCGCTGAAGCTCTACGACGAAGCCATCGCCACTTCGGACGACAAGACCTTCAAGGCCGAAGTCGAAAAAGCCAAGCTCCAACTCAAGCTCGCCCCGGGCAGAATCTCCGCCGGCAAGAGCGAATAGCGGCCGCGGCGATTGCCGTTAGCTCAGCACTTCGATCGTGAACTCGCCCGGCGCTTGAAAGTAGAACGTCCACGACCCATGCTGCTTCGATGGCGGCGGCACGTCGAATCCGTCCGCTTTGAGTTGGGCGTTGATCTCGTTGACGCGCGCTTCTGATTCCTGGATGAAGCCGATGTGAAAGGTCACCGGATACTTCACCGCGGTTTCCTTGCCGAGCTTCATGTTCGTGAGCGACAACACCATCCCGTTTTCGTCAGTCAGAAACGAAATCGAGTCATTCGGCTTTCCCATCGAAGCGAGGCCGAAATACTTGATCAGGAAATCATGCGTCGCGATGGGATCAATGACCGTGAGGTTGAGATGATTGAGCTTCATCGCCAAGGGCTCTTTACAGAATCTGGAACCTCGACTGCAACGAGGTACGTGCTTCGTTTGGTCGCGTGTCGCCCCAATGGGGCTAAAAACCTCTTCTGGCAACGTTTTCCAGGGGTTGCCACCCCTGGCTACTGTCGGTCGCCCCTTAGGGGCTAGAGATCGCCGCGACGCGGCCTACACCGAAGGCGCCGCCAGGGCGTTATCCGCTTCGGCATCGGAAACCTGCCCCAGGCATCGTCCAATCTGGCGCACCGCTTGGCGCAAACGATTCTCGTTCTCCACCATCGCGAGCCGCAAGTATCCTTCCCCCGCCTGGCCGAATCCCGAGCCCGGGCTGACCGCCACGTTGGCCTCTTCCAGCAACTTCATCGCGAACCCCATCGTGTCCATCTTGGCCAGGTAGACCTTCGGCACTTTGGCCCAAACGAACATGCCCGCGCGCGGCTCGGTGATGTCCCAGCCCAGGCGGCGTAGGCCCTGCACCAATACGTCGCGGCGGCTTTGATAGATCTTCGCCTGCGCCTCGACCGCGGCGTCGGTATGTCGCAGCGCCATGATCGCGGCGATCTGGATCGGCTTGAACATGCCGTAGTCGTAGTAGGCCTTGGTCGTGGCCAGCGCGCGGATCATCTCGCTGTTGCCGCAACAGAAGCCGACGCGCCAGCCGGCCATGTTGTAGCCCTTGCTCATCGTCGTCAACTCGACGCCGACGTCCTTCGCGCCCGGGGCCGCCAGAAAACTCGGCGGCACGTAGCCGTCGAAGCCGAGATCGGCGTAGGCCGAATCGCTGATCACCATGAAGCCGTAACGCCGCGAGAGCTTCACCAACTCCAGCCAGAAGTCCGGCTCGATCGTGACCGCCGACGGGTTGTGCGGAAAGTTCGCCACGACCACCTTCGGTTTCGGATACACGTGTTCGCAGGCGTCGGCGATGTTCGCCAGATACTGCTTTGGATCCGCGATCTCGAGCGGCATCACGTTCCCGCCGGCCAACACCACCGCATAGACATGCGCCGGATACGATGGCGCGGGCACGATCGCCGTATCGCCCGGACCGATCAGCGCCAAAATTAAATGGCTGAACGCGTCCTTTGAGCCCATGCTGACGAGGGTTTCCGTCTCCGGATCGAGCCGCGCGCCATACTTCTTGAAGTACTTGGCGGCGATCTCCCGGCGCAGATTGAGGATCCCCGTCGCGTGCGTATACCCGTGGTTGTCCGGGTCGCGGGCCGCTTCGGCCAGCTTCTCGATCACCAGCTCCTGCGGCGGATCCGAGGGGTTTCCCATCCCCAAATCGATCACGTCGATTCCCGAACGCCGCTTCTGGTACAAGAGTCCGTTGATCCGCGCAAACAGGTACGGCGGCAACCGGTGGACCCGGTCCGCAACTTTGATCGCAAACGGCTTAGTCTGATCGATGGGACGCTCGTTTTCAGGCTCGGAACTCATAACACCACGACAAGTTCAAGAGACGTTGGACCTACTCCAGAATACCCCGTCGACAAGGTGAAGAAAACGCCACCCTAGGTTCGCGCCCGTAGCATTCGGCCACGCAATCACTGAAAACCGAACACTGAAAACTTCAAACTCCCCCTAAAACCCATTCCACCACCCGCACCAACCCGTCCTCGTCATGCCCCGGGGCGATCCGGTCCGCCGCGGCCTGCACTTCCGGCAATGCGTTTCCCATCGCGACGCCCAAACCCGCCCCTTCGATCATCGGTAGATCGTTGACGTCGTCCCCAACCGCGCAAATCTCCTCTGCGGCAATGCCCCACTCGTCCGCAAGCTTTAACACCCCGGACCACTTCGTCACCCCGTGCGGGGCAATCTCGCACATAAACCCCAGATACTTCGGGCTGCGCAGCACGTGCGTATAGAGTTCCCCCGGCAGCTCGCTCGTGAACCGCTCATGCAGCGCCAGCATCTCGTCGCGGGCGCCAATGCAACAGCCCGCGAAAATGCCCGCCGGCGGGGCGCTCATTAGCTCCGGCCAGAGCCGATGACAGTTCACATTGCGCGAAAAGAAATCCCGCGCCAACGGGTGCTCGACCTCGGTCGACGCGCAGTAGTAGTCGAAGCCATCGGCGAACGTGTCGCCGTACAAGAGCGCCGAATACCCCGCGCGATCGGCAATCCCTAACAGCCGCGTCAATAAATCGCCGTCGAACCGCGCGCGATACAACGTCTGGTGATCGCTGGCCCGTTTGATCAGCGCCCCGCTGGCCGTCACGACTGGGGCTTCGATCCCCAATGGCGCCACCAAAGGCAACGCCCTGCTGTATCGCCGCCCCGTCGCCAGGACGATGCGAATCCCTGCCGCGCTCGCTTCGAGCAACGCCTCGCGCGTCCGCTCCG
Organism: Planctomycetia bacterium; assembly: GCA_034440135.1. Lineage (NCBI taxonomy): Bacteria > Pseudomonadati > Planctomycetota > Planctomycetia > Planctomycetia bacterium. The sequence goes on along the minus strand of JAWXBP010000058.1, from coordinate 20,929 downwards.
TCAGCTCATTCCGGCTGTTGACCAACGTCCCGTCAATATCCAACGCCAACAACCGGTAATTCAAAGCCATGCAAAACTTTCTCACACCAACCCGAAGCGCCAGCGAGGGGGAGAAGACGCAGCCATGCCCCTAGATATTGCGCTGAAGCTAAGCCGCAATTCTAACGCTTGCCAACCAACCTCGCGCGCCCCCGCGCAAACAAACGGCCCCGGCGACCAAGTGATCGCCGGGGCCTGAATTCACGTCCTCAAACAACTACTTGGCGCAGCAAGCGCAGCCGCAGTCGTCACACGAGCAGCCGCCGGAGCAGCAGTCGCAGTGGGTGCAATCGCAGCTCGCGCCGCAGCAGCAACCGCCGTCACAGCAACCGGCCGTCTTGCTCGCGCCGGCTTGCGCGCCGCCAAAACCGCTCAACGCCAACGAGGCCAACGCCACCGAAAACAACTTCAACATGATCGAGCTCCTTGTCAGGCGCCACGCGTCAGGCCAACGGCCCGCATCGCGTGATCGCCCTGGTGATGATTGAGTGCCAATAGTGCGCAGCCAAGCGGGCAGAGAAAGCCGGCCCGGCCGACGAACGAGAACAACGGTCTCAACAGAACTCGCGACGCCGCCCGCTAGAGCGGTTCTTGGCGCACGAGGAGACCATTAGATCCGCAGCACCCTCAACTCGATCACGAGGTTGCGAATCGGAATATCAGCAGCCCAAGCCGTCTGCAACTTGGCGTCGGACAATCCCGGATGCAGGTGGTCGCAGCCTGTCATCCAGCCAGCCGCCAAAGGCGGATCGACCTGGACGGCAGGGCCGCCAGGGACCGTCGGTGAATCCACCTGCACGGTGCATTCGCAGCCGCCGGTGGAACTGCCTTGATGGTGCTGCTGGGGCGAGCAAGCGCAGTCCGCTCCGTGCAGATCGCAACAGCAAGACTCCGCAGCAATCTCCGCGTCCGCCGCACAACAACCGGCCGGGCTATCCGTGGCCGCGCAGACACAGGCGCACGCCATCGCGGGCGAACTTAGCGCCAGCCCCGGCAGCAGCAGCCAAACAGCCGCCCGCACCAACCACGAGGATGTTCCGGTATACAACATCTGCGATTCACCTTACGGCGCAATTCTTCTCACCCGAACCTACTACGTCAAGTTGGAACCGCCGGTTCGCGGATTTCCAACAAAAGATTTCGTTGGTCGATCCAGCCCGAAAGCCCACTTTTCCCAAGTTTTTTGTGGGATTTTCATTTCAATCGTGTTAATCTATCGCCCGCCCAATTCGGCAGGCGCTTTCGTCGCCCACGCCTACTTATCCGCCCCACTTCCGCTGAGAGGCCCACCCATGTTCAAAAAGCGCGTCTACATTCTCGCCGCCGCTTCCGCGACGTTCGGCCTGAATTCCGTCCAAGCCACCGTTTCCTTCGGTCCGGGCGGCAGTGGCGTCACGGTTGGCAATTCCTCGCTGATTCCCACGCTCGATTTCTCCGACACTTTCACGGGATTCGACAACGGTGGCAGCAACCCCGCCCGCGTCTATGTGGCCGCCGTTCAGGGGCCCGACGCCTATCCGCTGGAAAACACCTACGGCAATCCGCCGACCAATTTCGAAAGCTTCACCACCCCCGGTCGCGGCGAATTCAGCTTCGCGGCCGATGGTCCCGGCATGCCTGGCCTCGTCGACGGCGTGCCCGTTTACCCGGGCAGCAGCGGCGGCGGTAGCGACACCGGCTTCACGCAAACTGGAGGGGGCGTCGACTTCGGCATCAACTACGGCATCCGCACCAAGTATTTCGTCCAGGCGGATTTCGTCGCCTCGGGAGATCGGATCGATTTCACCTCCGCTCCCGCCCCAGGCAGCATCTTCCAAGGCAACAGCCTGTCGATCTTCATCCGCGGCGACGGCTCCGGCAACGCCAGCCTCTACAACGGCTCGCTGGATACGCCGATCCAAGCTTCCATTCCCGCCTTCAACACCGGCCTCGCCAATGATGGTCGTTGGCACAATTACGCGGTCCAATTCGATCAAATCGGTAAGACGGTCGAAATCTTCGTCGATGAAAGCTCGAAAGGCATCATCGACCTCACGACGTTCGCCGGTGGTCTGTATCAGAACTTCTCCAACGCCGCCGTTGGCGCTGGTGCTGGTCTCGCCGCCGGGCAAAATCGCACCTGGAGCGACAACTTCCAAGTCGGCGGCGAAGGACCGAGAATCGAACCCGATCCGAATCTCCCAGACCCGGGCAATCTCGCCAGCTTGCCGGAAGGCCTGGTTTCACATTGGGATTTCGATGAAGCTCCAGGCCCCGTCCCCGGTTTCAAGCTGAACTTTGCGTACGATCGTCAGGGGGACAACGACGGCTCCTTCCAAGGCGGCGCAACGCGCGTGCCGGGCATCGTCGGCAAGGGGGCGGCGTTCTTCGATAACGTCAACGGCAGCACGGTCAGCGTCGGCAATGGCGGCAATGCGGACTTCACGGTCTCGACCGGCGTCTCGATTGAAGCCCTCATTCAGACCAATTGGACTCCCGATGCCGTGGACACCCATGAGGAGATCTTCCGCAAAGAAGATGGCGCTAACCGCATCCTCTTTTCGTTCCAGAACGATTCCTTGCCGACGGCCTTCCCGCCGGTCCCGGTCGGTCCGGCCCTTTCGCTCGGGCTCAACATCGGGGATCTGTACGATGAGCTCGATATGCCGCTCAATATCGACATCGAATCGCTGGAGGGCGGCGTCGCCGGTTCCGGGATCATTTACCTCGACGACCCCGGCACTCCGCTCGGCCCGAACGACGTAGTCCTCAAGGACGGCAATGCCCATCACGCCGTCGCCACCTACGATAGCGTCACCTCCGAAAAAGCCATCTACATCGATGGCGTGAAGCGTTGGGCGTACGTGATCGGCGCGCCTGGCACCCTCATCACGTCCGGCGGCGAGGCAGCCGGTTTCATCGGGTCGTCGACGGGCACGAAAGTGTTCAACGGCGTCATCGACGAAGTCGCCTTCTGGAATCGCAGCCTGACGCCGGCGGAAATCGCCGAGCATTACGCCAACGTGCTGGATGGCAAGAACTACTTCGGCCAGACGCCGCCAGGCGGCGAACCGGGCGACACGGACGGCGACGGCGATGTCGATATCACGGACTTGAACAACGTCCGCAACAACTTCAGCGGCACTGGTCTCGGCGATACCGACGGCGACAACGACGTCGACATCACCGACCTCAACAACGTCCGCAACAACTTCGGCGCAGGCCCTGCCGCGAACAGCGTCCCGGAACCCTCGACCTGGGCGTTGCTCTCGATCTCCGGCCTGGCCACGTTTCTCTTCGCTCGCCGCAAAAATAAACGCGGCGTAGAGTAGCGCAACGCAGCAATCCGTCGACCATTATCCGTTCCACGCTGGCGGCAGTTGAAAAAACTCCGCCAGCGTTTTTCTTGCGCGGCCCTCGACCGACCAACCTCAAGCCCAGGAAAGGTCGCGTTGAACCGCACACTCCGCATGTAAACGAATGGCAAGAGGAGACTTGCGCGAATGCAGGCGATTCCGTGCGAAACGCTGCGAAGTCAAAAACGGAAGTGCATGGGAATCGAACCCACCTGCCGCGCGGTTCACGCACGGCACAGCGATTTTGAAGACCGTGGCCACCACCAGGTGTGCAAGCACTTCCAGTACGACCGAACGAAATCCGAAGGAACAAGTTCAGCGTTCAGTTAACTCAAACGTATCATTCGACGTTCGGATTTCGAATTTCATCATGCTTCACATACATTCCCTCGATCTCCGCGGCGAAGTTCCGCGCGATGTTGGTGCGGCGGAGTTTGAGCGTGGGGGTGAGCTCGCCTGTATCGATCGAGAACGGGCGCGGAACCAGGCGGAACTTGCAGACCTGTTCATAACGCGAGACGTCGGCCAAGCGCTGGCGGATGCGCTGTTCGTACTGCTCCAGGATGGCCGGATTTTCCATTGCCGTTTCCAACGACTGCCAGGACGCCCCCTGATCGGCGCGCAGGTTTTCAACATTGGGGACGATCAACGCGGTCAGAAAGTTGCGCGCGTCGCCAATCACCATTGCTTGTGCGATCCAGGGATCGGCCGTGAGCAACGCTTCGAGCAGCACTGGCGCGATGTTCTTGCCGGCGGCCGTGACGATCAGTTCTTTCTTGCGTCCGGTAATTTTGAGATACCCTTCGGCGTCAAGCTCGCCCAAGTCGCCGGTCAGGAGCCAGCCGTCGCGGATGGTTTCGGCCGTGGCGTCGGGGCGTTTCCAATAGCCCTGCATGACCAGATCGCCGCGGCAGATAATCTCGCCGTCGGGCGCGATCGCCACTTCCACGCCCGGCGCCGGCTTGCCTGCCGTACCAATCCGGTTATTGCCGGGACCATTGATGGAAATCACCGGCGACGATTCGGTCAGGCCGTAGCCCTGTCCCAGTTCGATGCCGTGCTCGTTGAAGAACCGCGCGACATGATCTGGCAACGCCGCGCCGCCGGAGCAGCAGAAGCGCATCCGCCCGCCGAAGAGTTTGCGCAGTTCCTCGGGACTCGGATCGCGGCCTCCCTCCGTAACGTAGCGCATCACTTTTTCATAGAAGTACGGCACCGCGGTCAGCACCGTGGGGCGTACCTCCGCGCAGTTGGCGAGTACCTGCTCCGGTCCCTCGCCGATCGCCAGCTCGGTGCCGCCAGCGATCCAGAAATACAAGTCGCAGGTCCGCGCGAAAATGTGGCTGAGCGGCAGCCAGTTGAGTTTCAAATCCCCTTCGACGGGCGGAAACGCGGCCAAGGTGGACAGCACGTTCGACGCCAGGTTCCATTGGCTGAGCATTACGCCCTTCGGCTCGCCCGTGGTGCCGGAGGTGTAGAGAATCGTGGTGAGATCTTCCGGCCGCGTCTTAGCGACGGCGTCGGCCTCGATGCGCCGCGCTTCGGCGTCGTTGACTTCGGCCGCCAGGTCCCAGAGTCGCGGAATAGGATGCCCGCCGAGCGATTCCTCGCAGGCGTCATAACTGACGAAGCGAACGCGATCGCCCAAATGCCCTTGTTCCGGCGCTAGCTTGGTCGCCTGATCGGGACCGGAAACGATGGCGAGCACCGCTTCGCTATCCACGATTTGGTAGGCGATCTGCGCTCCGGTTAATAGCGCGTGGACCGGCACCTGTACGCCGCGAGCAAGTTGAATCGCCAGATCCGTGACGATCCACTCGTAGCGATTGCGAGACAGATGAATCACCCGATCGCCCGACCGCACGCCCAACTGCACGAGCGCAGCCGCGACGCGCCGCACGTCCGCCGCTAGCTCGTCCCAAGTGATGGCCTGATACGCGCCGTCGCGCTTGGAATACAAGGCCCGCTGCGGCCCCGACTCGGCGATCCGCGAGGCGTAGAGGTCGAGCAGCGTGGTGCGGGTGGAGTAGTCGTACATCGGAGAGAGTAGGTGGAGTAGTTAGTAGGTGAAGTAGGCGGAGTAGGTGCGCTGCTGAGTCGGTGAAGGTTCACTGCTTCACCTACTAACTACTTCACCTACTTTCTTGGCGATTACGCGACACGCTCGAACACCGTGGCGATTCCCTGGCCAACGCCGATGCACATCGTCGCCAGGCCGAGCGTCGCGCCGGTGTCGACCATGGTGTGAATCAACGTCGTGGCGATTCGCGCGCCGCTGGCCCCCAGCGGGTGGCCAATGGCAATCGCCCCGCCGCGGACGTTCAGCTTGTTTTCGTCGACGCCCAGCATGCGTGCGCAGGCCAAGGCTTGCGAGGCGAAGGCTTCATTGATTTCAATCAGGTCGATGTCGGACAGTTTAAGCCCTGCGCGCTTGAGCGCCTTCTGCGTGGCTGGAACCGGACCCGTGCCCATCACCGCGGGATCAACTCCGACCACGGCCGTGGCGCGAATGCGGACCAAGGGCTTCAAGCCGAGCGATTTTGCCCGTTCGTCGGACATGATCAACATCGCCGCAGCGCCATCGTTCAGCGGCGAGCTGTTGCCCGCGGTCACCGTACCAATGCCCGGCATGAACGCCGGTTGGAGCGCGGCCAGTCCTGCGAGGCTGCAATCGGGACGCACGCATTGATCGAAGGTGATCAACTTGCGATCGCCATTCTCGTCACGCCCCCAGACCGGCACGATCTCCGGCTTGAACAAGCCGCCGGCGTGCGCGGCCGACGCGCGCAGGTGACTTCTTAAGGCGAAGGCGTCTTGTTCCTCACGAGAAATCCCTTGCGTCTGCGCGAGGAACTCCGCCGTGTAGCCCATGTGCAGCGCGCCCTTCGACGTCCGCTGGAAGAGCTTGGGATTGAGATTGATATCCTTGTCCATCGGGATGTGGTGCATGTGCTCCAGCCCGCCGACGATTTGCACGTCTTCGGCGTCGGCCACGATGGCGTGGGCCGCCTGGTTCAAGGCTTGCAGGCTCGAACCACAAAGGCGGTTGATCGTCGCGCCGCCGGCATGAATCGGCAAGCCGGCCATCAGGCCCACGGCGCGGGCGACGCAGAAACCTTGCTCGCCTTGCTGCTGCGTATTGCCGAGGACGACGTCTTCCACTTCCTCGGGATCGATGCCGCTCCGTTCCACGACCGCCTTCACCACTGCCGTGGCGAGGTCGTCCGAACGGACTTCCCGGAAATATCCCTTTTCAGCGTGGGCACGGCCAACGGCCGTCCGGGCGCACTCAACGATGACGGCATGTTTCATGGGATTAGTTTGAAGTTTTCAATGAAGAGGAAGTAGGTGGAGTAGTTCAGGAACAATTCTATGCGTGAGAGCACGATCGACTGGAAACTGAACACTGAAGACTTCAAACTCTACCCGTAAAACGCCGCTCCTTCTTTCGCCATCCGTTCCAACATCGGCGTGGGCTTCATGCGTTCGCCGAGGTGCTGGTACGGTTTCAGTTGCTCGAGGATTTTGGCGGCGCCGAGCGTGTCCGCCCAGAACAGGAGGCCCCCTTTGAACGGCGGGAAGCCGATGCCGAAAATCAGGCCGAGATCGACGTCGCGCGGGTCGCGAACAATCTGTTCGTCGAGAATCCGCGTCGCTTCCAGCACCATGGGCAGGAACAGTCGCTCGGTGATTTCCTTGCCGGGAATTTTACGGGTCTCGCGCATCAGCGGGGCGATCAGTTGATCGAGCGCCGGATCCGGGGAAGGTTTCCCCTTCTTGCCGGTGTAGAGCGAGAAGCCCACGCCCGATTTTTCGCCCAGTCGGCCGGCTTTGACCATTGCTTCCAGCAGCGGCGACTTGACCACGCGATCGGGAAACGCCTCGTGCATCACGTTGCCGGCATGGAAGGCGGTGTCCAATCCAACAACGTCGTAGAGTCCGATGGGCCCGATCGGCATGCCGAAGGCCTTGGCGGCTTTGTCAATGTCCTTGATCGGCGCGCCTTCGAGCAACAATTCCAGCGCCTCGTTCATGTACGGCAGCAACAGGCGATTCACCAGGAAGCCGGGACCGTCGTTGACGACGATTGGCGATTTGCCGATGAATTTGCAGTAACCTACTGCCGTGGCAATGGTCTGGTCGCTGGTCTTCGACCCGCGGATCACCTCGACAAGCGGCATCTTGCGTACGGGATTGAAGAAGTGAATCCCGACGAAGCGCTCCGGCTTGTTCACCGCTTCGGCCAGTCGGCCGATCGAAATCGCCGACGTGTTGGAGGCCAAAATCGCATCGTCGCGGAGCTTCGGTTCCAAGCGGCGAAACAACGCCTGCTTGGCGTCCGGCTTTTCGATGATCGCCTCGATCACCAGGTCGCAAGTCGAAAACTCAATGTCGTCGACCGCCGGGTTGATCAGCGGCGCGAATTCCAAGGCTCGCTGGACGTCGGCGGCTTTCGTCTGTTTGTTGAAGGAGACTTCCTCCAGGACATTCCGCACGCCGCGTTGCATCGCCTCGGGCGAGGCGTCGTTAATCACCGTGGCGAGCTTGCGCTTCACGCCGGCGGCCGCGATGCCCGCGCCCATGATGCCGGCGCCAATCACACCGACTGATTTGATCGCCGCGGGCTTGATCGAGGCGTCGCCGACGCCGGGGTCTTTCTTGTTGCGGTCCGTCAGGAAAAAGACGTTGATCAAAGCGCGGCTGATCGGCGAACCGAACAGCGCCGCCATGCCTTCCGCTTCCGCCACGCAGGCCGAGGTTTCATCCACGGCGATCGAGCCGAGCATCAGTTCCAGTGCCGCCAGTGGCGCGGGGTATTGCCCCTTCGTCTGCTGTTGGATGTACGCCGAAGCGGTCGCGCCGAGGAACGCCAATTCCGTTTCGCTCATCTCGATCGGCTTGGCCCAGCGCTCGCGATCCCGGAGGAAATCGCCGGAGGCTTTTTCCGCGCGAACGAGGGCGACGGCGGCCGCTTGCAATCGCTCGGCGGGCACGACGTCGGTGGCCAGACCCATCGCATAGGCCGCGCGCGAGTCGATCGATTCGCCGCTGCTGATCATTTCGATCGCATTGCTCAGCCCGACAATCCGCGGCGTACGGACGGTGCCGCCCCAGCCGGGGAAAATGCCGATCTTCACCTCGGGAAAACCGAGCTGCGCCTGCGGGCGATCCGACATAATTCGGCGATCGCACCAGACGGCCAACTCCGCGCCGCCGCCGACGCACATGCCGTCGATGGCGGCCACGGTCACAAACGGCGTTTTGGAGAGCCGCCGGAACAACTCCTGCCCGCGACGGCACATCGCCACGGTATCGGCAGGCTGGATGTCCTTGGCGGCGGCGAATTCCCGCAGGTCTGCGCCTGCGATGAAGATGCCGGGCTTCGCCGAAACAAAGATCAACCCCGCCAGGTCGGTGCGCTTTTCCAGCCCGGCCAGGTGGCTGTCGAGCTCGTCCAGCACATGGCGGGAAAAAATATTGGCGCTCTTGTCCGGAGCATCGAGCGTAATCAGCGCGATATCCGGTTCCGGAAACGAGACGCGCATCGCCGCGGCAGCCATCGGGCGGTCCTTCAAGGCAACGTGCATCGCACGGCCCGTCGGGGGCCGGTGCGATCCACTGGTTCCTGCACTCACCGAGTAGTAAGCTGACCCCGACAACGCGTGGGCGCGGGCCGCGTCAAGCTTGATCCAGCACCCTTATAGCATACGACGCAAGATGCCTGCCAGCACTTCGGCGACCAGCGCGAGCGCCGTACAGGTCGCGACGCCAGCCCGTAGCATCCTCACACTAGCCCGAAGCGCCAGCGAGGGAGAGTTGACAGCGGCTACCATTACGGCCGGAAACTCTCGTGCCACGTCGTCTCACCCTCGCTGGCACGACAGGCTAGCGTCGATTTGTCTCGCGCTCGCGATCATGCTCTGTTTCGCCACGCCGGCACTCGCCGCGGACGAAATCGAAAAGCCAGCTACCCCAATCGCCGTGGCGGCGATGGGCGTCGCGGCGGTGCTGTCGATTGCCGGCGTGATCGCGGCGATTTGCTTCGGCCCGCGTTTGACGGCCGCCATCGGCGTGGTCGGCATGACGCGGATCGCGCTGCTGAGCGGCGTGCATTTCGCGATTTCCTTTACGGCGCGAATCGCCGACGCCGTGATTAGCGTGTTAGTCGGGCCATACTTTGTCTTCGTGAGCGGATTCGGCGGTGAAGTCCTCCCGACGTTGATTCAGGCCGTCACGGTGGCGATCATCCCGCGCCCCGGGACGTTGGCCCTTTCGAACCTCACGGTCGCCATTCTAAACGGCATCTGCGCCGGCGAGTTAGGGCCCACGGATATCTGGTTCGCCATTGTTGGTGCGAGTCTCGGCGAACTTTGCCTGTTATTGACCGGCGCGACGCGCTGGTCGGGAGACATCACCACGGTCGCGCCGCGCGGTTGGTCGTGGCCGTTACGTTGTGCGCTCGCGCTATCGGTCTACAACGGCGGCGCCTGGTTCCTGCAGTATTGCATGTACGAAGTGCTGTTCGATCTGTTCTACCCGGCCAGTTACATCGCCGCCGTGGCGCTCGTCGTCGGCGCGTTGTACGGAGGACTGGGCGCGATCGTCGGCGCGCGCTGGGGCGTGCGGCTGCGGGAGATCTGTTGATGCCCGCGGCGATCCATTGCCAGGGGCTGTGCTGCTCGTTTCCGACGGGTGACGCCCCGGCCCTCAATAACGTTACGTTTTCGCTACCGGCCGGAAGCGTCACGCTGGTGATCGGCCCAAGCGGCGCCGGCAAATCGACCCTATTGCACGCGCTGGCCGGGTTATTGGCGGACAGTGTTCACTCGCGGCGACAAGGTGAGATTAACATTGCCGGGCATGACCCACGGCGACTGCCAGCCGCGCGCCGCGCGGCGCTCGTAGGGCTCGTGCAGCAATCGCCCGATACACAGATTTGCACGACGACCGTGGAATCCGAAGTGGCCTTTGGGTTGGAAAACCTGGCGATCGAGTCGAGCGAGATCGATCGCCGCATCGACGAGGCGCTGCGACTCGTCGGTCTACAGGAACTTCGCCACCGCCAGGTTGCACAACTCTCCGGTGGGCAGCGACAACGGCTGGTCTTGGCGGCAGTGTTGGCCATGCGCACGGAAGTGTTGCTGCTCGATGAACCGTTGAGCCAACTCGATCCCGGCGCGGCGGCGCAATTTCTGGCGGCGATCGACAATTTGCCCGACGGCGGTCCGACGATCGTGGTCGCCGAGCACCGCACCGCAGCCTGGACGGAGCGGGCCGATCAGTTGCTCGTGCTAGACGAGGGGCGACTTGCCGCGAATTTGCCGCGAGGCGATTTCGCCGCTTGGGACGCGGAGATCAAGCGGTTGCGGTCGTCAGAGTCCCCAGATGGTCCGCTCAATACGGTACTGGGTGCGCCGCTAGTCGAAGTCGAACGCTTGACCTTCACGTTCGATCGACGACGTCCAGCCGTGTTGCGCGACGTGAACTTCCGAGCACAGGCCAGCGAGCGTATCGCACTGCTGGGCGCGAATGGTTCCGGCAAAAGCACATTGCTGGCGATCTTGGCAGGGCTGCATGAACCGGAAAGCGGAGCCATTCATTTCTTGGGTGCGGCGCCCGTCGGACTCGTGCGCCAGAATCCGGACACGTTGTTGTTTTGTCGCACTGTTCACGAGGAACTGGCCTTTGCGCCGCGACACGCCGGCTGCTCGCGCGACGAAATCGCCGAGCGCGTGCGCGATGCGGCGGAGCGATTCGAATTGAAGCGATTGCTCGATCGCTCCCCATTGCTTTTGAGCCAAGGCGAGCGCCTCCGCGTCGCCGTTGCGGCGACGTTTACCATGCGCGCGCCGCTGCTACTGCTCGATGAACCGACCACGGGACAGGACCCTCGGCACGAAGCTCAGTTGATGAGCACGCTGACAGACGCCGTCGCTGCCGGCGGCCCTCCCCAGACGTTGATCTTCAGTACGCACGACCTCCAGGTGGCCAGGCATTTCGCCGACCGCGTGATCGTGCTCGACGGAGGGCGGATCATCGCCGATGATGTGCCGAAGTTCGCCATCGAAGCGTTCGAGGCCTGTTTGCGCGAGATGGCGTCGCGGGAGCGCGCGTCATGAATTGGTCGCACGCCTTGCGACAAGTCGAGCCGCGGCCTTGGCTCGTGCAAGTCGACCCGCGCTTGAAATTGCTGTGGGTCGCGACGATTTCCATCGGCTGCATCTGGTTCGATTCCGTCGCGATGCTGGCCGCCCTGAGTTTCGTCGCCGCCTGTCCCCTGTTCGCGATACGCTTTCCTTGGCGCGCCGCGGCGGCCTATGCGTTCATCGCGCTGCTGGTGATTTGGAGCACCGTTTCGTCCCAAGGTTTGTTCTATTATGACACGACGCGCCCGCCGCTATTCACCATCGTGCCGGCGTTTACATGGCTCGGCAGACACTATGCCGGCCTGCACTTTTATACCGAAGGCGCGCGCTACGGCGCAGGGCAATCGCTCCGGTTTGTCGCGAATCTGCTAGCCGGCAGCTCCGTGGCCTTGTCCACCAGCCCGGAACGCTTGATGGCGGCGCTCGTGCGGCTGCGAATTCCCTCGCCGCTCAGCTACATGGGCACCGCGGCGCTCCGTTCGATACCGCTGGCCCTGGAAGAATGGGCGGCCCTGCGGCAAGCGTACCAACTTCGCGCCGGCTTACGGCGCGCCGGACGTTTTCAGTTTCGAAGAATGCGCTTGCTGGAAGAGCTGAGACTACTCGAGCCGCTACTGGCCAACACGCTGCGCCGCGCCTCGGCGCTGGCCTTCGCCGTCCAAGCGCGCGGCTTCGACCCTCAGCAACCGCGCACTCATTTCCCGCCGCTGCTGATGCAAGCATGGGAAAAGGTTGCCTGCGCCATACTGGTCGGCCTGTGGATCACAGCGCTGACCATTTCGCTCGCAAAACGGTAGTTCAGGCACATCGCTGGCAGACGTGAAGGATGCGGGCTGACGTAGAACTGGCGCGGCGATGATGACTTCGTCCGCGGTGCTCGACCTACGGGACGCTCGACCATCGCCGCACAGCTGGCTATACTGCCGGCCAACTCGGTCCACCCGCAGGAGGCGATGTCGATGGCCACGGTTCCGCCCGTCACGGATCATCTGGTTGAACAAGTCCTGGTCGTCCCGACCGAGGTTTTTCATCGGCTCGGGCATTTTCAGGGCTTTTCGCCGGACGTCGACCGTTACCTGGACGAACTGCTCAGCCCCCAGCACACGCGTTTCATGGTCCGCGCCGACGCCGAGCGTGATTCTGAGTTCAAGCAGTTAATCCCCTACTGCGTGTTCCGTTACACCGACGCCGCCGGCGTGCCGCATCTGTTCCAGTACACGCGAGGTCGCGGTCAAGGCGAAGCCCGGCTGCACAGTAAACGCAGCATCGGCGTCGGCGGGCACATCTCCACGCTCGACGGCGTGGAGGCCGACCGTGGCGACCTCTATCAATCCGGGCTCGCGCGCGAATTGGCCGAAGAGGTCGAAATCGCCGCGCCATACCAGATGACCTGCGTCGGTCTGATCAACGACGACGAAACCGAAGTCGGCCGCGTCCACTTGGGCGTCGTTCACATCTACGACATGGAACGTCCGGCCGTCGCCTCGCGTGAAACCGACATCCTGGAAAGCGGCTTCCGCCCCATCAGCGAACTGCTGGAAAACCTCGACCATTTCGAAACCTGGTCGAAGATTTGCCTCAACGCGTTGTTCGCCAACTAACGCGAAGGCACATCCCGACTAGTTCTTCTTGCGCTTCAGCGAACGCTCAAGATAGACGACGTTCGCTCGGACGCCTTCCAGATCGGGGCAGAGGCGCAGAGCGCGCTTGAAGCTTTCCAAGGCGTCGGAATGATTGCTCAGGTGCAAATGGCACTGTCCCATGCCGGCGGCGGCGAGGAAGTGGTAGGGATTGATTTCGAGCGCCTGATGGCAGTCGCGGATCGATTCCTTGTGCCGGCCGCCCTGGAAGTACGCCACGGCGCGTTGGTTCCAGGCTTCGGCGAACCAGGGGGCCTGCTCAATGAGTTCGGTGGCCCGCACGATGGCTTCGTGAAAACGCTGGGCGGCGTTCAGGCGGATGACCGATTCCAGCAATTCACGTTGCTCGTCGCTGCCGGAGCGGCGCCAGACGTTGCGAATGGCGTTTTCGGCCAGCGTGCGAACGGCGCGGTCCTTGTCTTGCAGGCAGCGGCCGAGCACCTGGTTGGAATCGTAGTCGGCCAGGAAACCGAGCGCCAGGACGGCCGAGCGCCGCACGGTCGGGCTGCCATGCGCGCTGAGTCGCTCCAGCGTGCCAAGCGTATAGCGCTGCGAAACCTTCTTGATGAACTTGGCGGAATCCGGGTTCGTCAGGTAGGCTTGGTAGTAGCCCTGCAGCAGCGCGATGCGCATCGAGGGACTGCTCATGGTGCGACTCCGAAGTGCAAAGAACTTGAGCGACTGCCCGACTTGCCGATCCATCCCCGGTGCGACGACCCAATGATCGCCGCGCCTCGCTAACTTCCATTCGCTTCGACGACCAGGACTGACCGAGCGAAACGAGCTCCCGACTTGGAGCGAAAAGGAACGGCCCACACGCTCCTTCCCTGCCGCGTCGTCCTGGCCTTAGCCCTGAGTGTAACCATGACCATCCATCCAGCCAACCAAAAAGCGCCGGGCCAATCGAATTTCACGGTTCCCTGGTTGGGAACGCATCGGCGGCCGTTCATGCTGCGCATGCGACATCAGAATTTCACGCAATTCGCGCCAATTGCAAAGCGCGCAATTGGCCTATTTCGCCATTTTTTTTGCTTATCACGGGTGCGAGTCGCCTGCGCGCTGCTGGCGGCGATCCTCATGCTGGCGATCAATCGCGCTGCGACGTGTCGCGCCGCAGAAGCGGCGGCCTGGCGGCAGCCCGCATCGGTCACTTGGTCTGGCGCCGCGTTGCGCGATGCGCTGCGGCGTTTTGCCGATGCGCAATCGTTGTTTGTGCTGATCGATCGCCGCGTGGATGCGGGCCGCGAGTTAGAGTTGTCCGCCGCTCAAGCGCCGGCGCGCGAGATCATGCTATCCGCCGGCAAACAGGCCGACGCGGGGGTTTCGTTTCTTGGTCCGCTGGCGTACCTAGGACCAGAATCGAGTTGCCGAAGATTGGCGACGACAGCGGCGTTGCGCACACAGGAGGCGCAGCGGTTGCCAACAGAACTGCGGAAAGCATTGCTCGAGCGCGGCGCGTATCATTGGGACGATTTCGCGACGCCGAAAGAACTCATCGAAACGTCCGCCAAAGAGGCTGACCTGCAAGTCGAGGGATTGGAACTGATTCCGCACGACCTCTGGGCCGGAGCGAAGCTGCCGCCGCTGACGCTCGTAGCGAGGTTGACCATCATTCTGGCGCAGTTCGATTTGACGTTCCACGTCGATGCCGAGCGGAAGTCACTCGTCTTGGAACCGCTTCCGGAACGTGTGTCGATTGAAAAAGACTACGCTGGCGGCGCAAAGGCTCAGCAACGCGCCGAGGCCTGGCGCGCGCGGACGCCCGCAGCGGAGATTGAAGTTCGCGGCCAACGCATCGTCGTGCGCGGCACCGTCGAAGAACACGAGACGCTCGCCTCGCCTGACAAGCCGGATCCCCGGCCCAACGCGCCGGCGCCAGGCGTCCAAGTCTACACCCTCACGGTGTCAGGAAAGCCGCTGAGCGCGGTACTACCGCAACTCGCGAAGCAACTGCAACTAGAGCTCAAACTCGACGAAGCCTCGCTGCAAGCCAACGGCACCACGCTCGATCACATCGTCGAATTGCAAGTCAAAGAAGCCACGCTCAAGCAGTTGCTGGACGAACTCTTCAAGAACAGCAGGCTGGCGTACCAGGTCGACTTGGACCAAAAAACACTGACCGTCACCGCGACGCACGAGTGAGGCACGCGCGGCAATCCGGCTTCAAGCCCAATCCAGCTTCGATTCATGCATCACGCGGTGTTCGTAGTCGCCGAGCAGGCCGCCGATGATTTCCCAGCCGGTCTTCAAGCGTAGCTCGATATCGCCCTGGCGATTGATCCGCACGACGCTGTCGTCGGTCACGCCCGCGGCGCGCAGTTCATTGGGGTCGACCTCGTCGTGACTGATCACCTTCCAAAGTTGCCGGCCGGTAAGCTCGATGAATTCCATGAGACGATTGAGACACGGGTGAATGCGGTAGAGAAATGCTCAGCGCTCGGCCAAGTCGGCGGCGTCGCGGCTGTGTGGTAGCATGATAACCGGCCGAGTACACACGATGCCAGTCGCCACGGTCACCGCCCGTCAACCGTAGTGAATTGAAAATGTCTACCGCACCGCGACTTCTTATCCTCGGCGCCCATCCCGACGACGCCGATTTTCACGCCGGCGGACTGGCCACGCGTTATCGGGCGCTCGGGAACACAGTAAAAATGGTGTCGATGACCGACGGCGCGATGGGGCATCAGAGCGAATTCGGTCCTCGACTGGCGGCGCGGCGCAAGGCCGAGGCCGCTGCAGCCGGGGCCGTGATCGGCGCCACGTACGAGGTTTGGGAATATCCCGATGGCGGCCTGCTGCCGACGTTGGAGTTGCGCCAGCGGATCATCGCCGAAATCCGACGCTTTCGCCCCGACGTCGTGTTGACGCATCGTCCGAACGACTACCACCCCGACCATCGCGCCGCGGGCCAAGCGGTGCAGGACGCATCGTACCTGGTAACCGTGCCCGGCATTGTCCCCGAAGTGCCGATCGTGGCCCATGATCCGGTCGTCGCCTACATGGTCGATCGCTTCACGAAGCCCTGTCCGATGCAGCCGGACGTAGTGCTCGACGTCACGAACGAAGTCGACACGATCGTGCGGATGCTGGCCTGCCACGAATCGCAGATGTTTGAATGGCTGCCGTTCAATCGCTGCGAAGCGGAAAACATGCCGGCGGAACCTGCGGCCCGACTCGCCTGGCTCAAGGAGTGGTACGGCAGCCTCTTCCGACCGCTGGCCGACCGTTTTCGACACGAGCTCGTCGCGAAGTACGGCCCGGAGCGCGGCCAGCGCATCCAATTCGCCGAAGTCTTCGAGATCAGCGAATACGCCGGCGCGCTCGACGCCGCAGCCCGGGAACGATTGTTCCCCGGTTAGTTGGGACAAATTGTCATCGATAGTGAGAGTGTAATAACGAAAAAGCCCAGGGAAGGCCCTCATAGTCGTTGCTACCAACAACGACTTTGGGGGCCTTCCCTGGGCTTAGCACGACGGCGGCCGCGAACTCAACGCCGCGGTGGCGCCGGTCCCTCGGACTCCAGAATCTTTCGAGCGACTTCGATCAGCTTTAGATTCTGATCGCGCGACAGCTTCTGCATCGTCCGAAACGCGTCATGTTCCGCGAGCCGAGTTCGGCGCATCAGCACGCCTTTCGCCTTTTCGATCGTTTTGCGATCTTCCAGGGCTTGCTTCAAGTCCTTCGTCTCCTGTCGCAGCGATTCGAACTCCGCGAACCGTCGCCGCACGATCGCGATCGCCGTCTCCAAATGCGCCCGCTCCACCGGCTTGATCAAGTACGCCAGAATGTAGCTTTGTTCGGCCCGGGCGATGTATTCCGGATCATGGAATGCAGAGACCAGGATGATCGGCGTTTGACGCTCGCGCGAGATTTCGGCCGCGGCGTCTATGCCGTCCATATCCGGCATGCGAATGTCACTGATGACCAGGTCGGGATTCGTCCGCTGGCACAGTTCCACCAATTCCCGCCCCGTGGCGGCCGCGCCGACAACTTCGTGTCCCAAGTCGGGCAACACGTCTTGAAAATAGGCCCTCAGGAACGGCTCGTCGTCGGCCACCGCAATCCGCAATGCAGAGTTCATACATTCCCTCGAGGCAGTGTTAAAGTCACTTCGGCGCCGCCGCTGGTACTGTTATGGACGGCGATCGTGCCGCCATGGGCCTCGACGATCCGCTTCGAAATCGCCATGCCCAGGCCAGTGCCGCGTGATTTCGTCGTGAAGAACGGTTCAAAAATCCGCTCCAATTGTTGCGCGTCTAGCCCTGGGCCATTGTCGTGAAATCGCAATCGCAAGGCGGCCTGGCCGTGGGAGTCGATCGGCTCGTAGGCCACGGTGACGACCGCGGGATCGGCCGCGCCAATGCTGTTTTCCAGGATGTTGCGGATGACTTGGCCCATGGAGAAATGATCCACATTGCAAACGAGCGATTGGCCGTTGCGGCGATCGAGCAGTTGATCGTCGCGCCCCACGCGCGCCACCGCCAACTGCTCCCAAACGTCGTGCACTAATTCGCCAAGATCGCAGGGCTCGCGCTCAGGCCGAATGGGTACCGCGTAGCCGCGAACCTCTTCGTACAGGCGATGGAGATGTCGTTGCGATTGCTGAATCTCGCCGAGAATGGCCTCCGCGTCGGGCTTGTCTTTGACCCGCTTCGCCAGCATTTCCAAGCCGGCCTGGCTGCGCTGCAGGGCGTTGCGGCTCTCATGCGCCAGTCCGGTCATGGCTTCGCCGATGGCTGCAAGCCGCTGCGTCTGCAGTTCGCGCTGTTGCCGATCGCGCTGGTCAGTGATGTCTTCCGCGAGTCCGGCCACGCGATACGGCTTCCCTGATGCGTCGCGGACGGCAAAGCCGCGATCGCGAATCCAACGCACGGAACCGTCGCCGCGCACAATGCGATACTCCAGCTCAAACCCGCCGCGGTCCGGAATCTTGTCCAGCGCGGCCCGGACCGCTGCCGCATCCTCCGGATGCACCTGGGGCGGCCACTCGCGGCGCTGCTCCGTCAGGGCCAGTGGCGCAATCCCCCAAATGCGCTCCAATGCCGGGCCCACGTAGCTAAGTTTGCCGTCGGGTAGGTCGATCATCCAGAAAACTTCGTCAATGTTCTCGGCAAGTTGGCGGAAGCGTTCTTCGTTGATGCGCAACTCATCGATCGCGCGTTCACGGTCCTCTCGGTAACGGGCGATAATCCACGATAGTCCGGCCAACACCGGAAGGAGCCCCGCGTAAAGTAACCCCAGACGCGACCGCATTTGCTGCGTGCCGCCCGGCAATTCGCTCGTCGGGACGACAGTCAATACCTTCCAGACGTACCCGGTGCGCAGCGGCACCGTGCGTAGGTCATGCGGCGCCAGCAATCGTACGGTCAGTCCATCGACCTGAAACGGTTGCAGCGAACGGTAGGTAATCAGGCCTTCGCGCGTGGTGACTTGCCCCCTGTCGCCCCCCAGCACCACGGGCCAGGCTTGCGGATATTTCTGCGCGAAACTTTCCTGATTGCGATCCGGGTACATGAAAGCCCAGTCGGCGTCGTCGCCGCCGAACAACCAGTATCCGTCGGCGTTCAACAACATCGTGCGCCCGGCGGAGCTGAGCGAAGCCTGTTTCAACGAATCCAGTAACGCCGCGCCGGCGTAGTTCAGGACGACGATGCCGCGTTTGTCGCCGTCGCGATCGAAGACCGGCGCGGCGAAGCGAATCGTCGGTTGCGGCTTTCCCTCGACGCTCAATTCGAAATCAAGATCGAACGGCGACACGAAAGTCTGCCCGGCGGCAAGTTCATAGGCGCGTTCAATATACTGCGGTCCCGCTTGCGCGCGCCACAGCGCTTTGGGAACCACAGCGGTACGTCCGCCGCCAGTGCTGACGCGGACGATTTCATTGCCCCGTTCATTGAGAAAGCGCAACTGCGAATAGTTGGATTTGCTTTCCAGGAACCGCTGGAGTTCCGCCGCCAATCGGCCCTGGTCCGCGCTTGCGCCGGTGGCCAGAAAGTCCTTGAGGGCGAGCGTCTCCGTCAGCACCCGCAGATCCGAGAGCACGGCGGCGAAGTCCGTCGTGATCATGCCCGCCTGAAGGCCGACGTGGTTTCGCTCGTTCGTTTCGGCGACCAGTCGCGCGGTTTTCAGTTGCTGCAAGAACAGCACGGTCGCCACGCAACCGATCGAGCCGGCGAGCAGCAGGAACACGCCGCAGGCGCGCGCCCAGAAACGCCGCCGCGACGGCGACGTTTGCTGACTGCGAAAGTCACGCCGAGTTGCCACGCGTGTTCGACCCGCCGAGGAGAATGAACGACGAAAGGTGCTCTCGCTTCATTCTAACCCGGTGGTGAGCGTTTGCACGCCAACGTTGCCGGAACGAACTTCCGCACAATCGTTACCATCGCCCAGCCATCAAATGCCACAAGGCCATCGCGTCGCGAAGACGCCATGGCCCTGAAGGCTGCCCATTCCGTGGTCCGGCCCCAATTCCAACCCTAATTGCGACGCAGCGGATTCGACCGTCGACTCCCTGCGCCCGAGCTACTCGACCGCAACGGATTGCCGCCGGTGGCCGCTTCACTCCCGGCCGGTTCCGCCGCGGTTTCAGTCCAATTCGCAACTTGCGAGACGGCGGAGTCCGCCGTCAGTTGCGACGTGCTCCGATCCTCGAACGCCTCGCCAGCGCTGGACGGCGTCGCCTGGAGCGCCGGTCCGTCGGCCGGTTCCGGCATCAGGTTTGGCTCGTTGAGGACCGGCCCGCCGATCGTTGTCTTCTCGCCATTCACATTGCGAACGGGCGCGGCCTGCCAAGGATCTCGCGGCGCCTTGGCTTGAGCGACCGGCGCTGTCTTGGCCTTTAACCCCGCGGAAAGCGCGCTCAACGTCCGATTCGGATCCCGCTTTTTCGATGCGCCCGATTTCTTGGAATCGAAAGGTGGCGGAATATCGCCCGGTTCTGTTTCCACGGGGGCTTCGTTCGTCGGCGGCGTGTCTTCGTCCTGGAACAGTTTCTCCAAATCGATCGGCGGTGCGGATGGTTCCGCCGCAGGCGCACGCACTCCTGTCGCGCTGTCCGGCATCGGAATGCCGTTTGAACGGGGAACGCTGCGCGTCGTCGAGGGGCTCGTAGTGGGCGCCGAGGTACTATTTCGGGAGCCCGGACCGCTGCTGACCGGAGTCCTCGCGCCATTCCCGCTCATGGCTGGCGTTTGTGTCGGCCGCGCCACGGGAGTGGGCATGTTGAACGAAGGCTTCGCACTGACCGGTTCCACGCGATCACCGCGCCCCGGCGATGGCAACAACTTCACGGTGCCCGGCCAGCGCCGCCATTGCGTTTGATGCCAGGCGTAAGTCTGCGTATTCACGGCGCAGCCGCTTCCCTGGCAAACATTTTGTTGGGGGATGCTGACATGCTCCATGACGTGAAAAATCTCCCCCGCGCTTGCCACCGTCGCTAGGCTGCTGAAGGTCAGCGTCGCCGCAAGGCTGGCGGATGGGAAGCAAATGAAACGTCGCAGCGAATAGATCATGAGGCGGTCCTTCGGTTGACACGCAGGTCGTGAAGGTCGAGTTGGGGCGATTCTTGTGACGGCTTTCCTTTAGCTCACCCTAGAAGCTCCCTTGGCGGAGGCCTTTCGGGAAGCGGTTGATGTTTTGCACGGTTTGCGAGCCTAGCAGGGCGAAGCCCAGCGCTCGTTCGAACGGGTTGATGGTTTTGTCGATCCAGTTGTCGGCGGCTCGCCAGGGGTCCTCGCTGAGGACGATGCGATCGCCGGGCAAGAGTTGG
>JAWXBP010000057.1 GCA_034440135.1 Planctomycetia bacterium | reverse complement strand
TTCCAGTCGGCCCGGCAGATAGAGCGGATCGAACCCGCCCAGTTGCACGAATCGATCGCGCCGTACCGCCATCACGCAGCCGGCGGCCGCGGTCCAATCCGGCTGATGAATCACCGCGGCGTGCCCGGGAAAGAACGCGGTCCCTTCGACCAGTCCCCACCGCCAACGCACGGCAGTCTTTTCCCCTTCATGCGTTTGCCCATCGAAGCGCAGACAGCGCGGCGCGGTGAGAAAGCAGTCCGGATCAAACGCGGCATTCCCATCGCTGAGCGGAGCGACGAGCGGATCAATGGCCCCAAGAGTCAGCCGCACATCGTTGTTCAGCAGTATGACGATTTCCCCGTCGCTGGCGGCCACGACTTCGTTGTACGAGCACAGTCCGCGATTCGCGCACCGCACCACATGGACGTCCGGATGCTGAACGCGCAGCCACGCGAGCGAATCGTCCGTGGAGCCATTGTCGACGACCGTAACGCGGCCAGGGCGCGAGGCTTCGCGCGCGGCCGCTACGACCGACGGCAGGCATTCGGCCAAGAGCGGCCGGCCGTTGTAATTCAGTACGATTAGTTCCAGCGACATCGCGCGCGGCATCCTTACCGCTTGATTTTGAGCAGCCCATCCGTGGACCCAACGGCCGCACACGATACGATGCATCGGCGGTCAGGGTCAAGTTCAGCCTGGCAGGCTGGCGGAGGTGCGTCGACTGGCTAGAATGCGATGACCGTCGCCGGCGGGATTGAGGATGTAACTGTCGCTGTGCGAACAATTTGATGGAATCAATCGGCCCGTTGCCGCGATCGAATGGCACTGCGGCATCGATCGCCGTCATCGGCGGCGGGCTGTCGGGACTCGCAGCCGCGCACCGATTGCGCGAGCTATCCGCTGAATGCGTGGTAACTCTTTACGAGGCCAGCGATCGGCTCGGCGGTGTGCTGCGCTCCACGCGCGAGGATGGCTATCTGCTGGAGCACAGCGCCGATAGTTTCATTACCAACTTGCCGGAAGCGCTGCAGCTATGCCGTCGGCTGGGCCTTGAATCGGAGCTGCTTTCCACGCTGCCGGATCGGCGCGGGGCGGAAGTAGTTCGCCGCGGCGCTCTGCATCGCGTGCCGGAAGGCTTCATGTTGATGGCCCCGCACGACGCCTGGCAGGTATGGCGCTCCCCGCTCTTGAGTTGGCGCGGCAAGTTGCGATTGCTCAGCGAGTGCCTGGTTCCGCGCCGCGCGGAATCGCTCGCTGATGAAAGCCTCGCGTCGTTCGTCACGCGCCGCCTGGGCCGCGAGGCCTTTGACAGGCTCGTGCAGCCCTTGGTCTCCGGCATCTACACCGCCGATGCCCGGCAACTCAGCATGGCGGCGGCGCTCACGCGGTTCTGGGACATGGAACGCGACCACGGCGGGCTGATGCGCGCCGTTTGGCGGCAAAGGACGACGGCAGCGTCTACGGAAGAATCCATCGGTAGCGGTGCTCGTTATAGCCTGTTCATGACGCTGCGCGGCGGCATGCAACAATTGGTGGACAGACTGGCCGCGACCTTGCCGCCAGCCTCGGTGAGGCTTTCCACGCCGATCACGCGGCTGGAGCGCGTCGGACAAGTGTGGCGACTACGACTCTCCAACGGCGAATCCGTGGAACACGACGCCGTGATCCTCGCGGTGCCCGCGCCGCAGGCGGCGAGGTTGCTGCGCGAAGCCGATCGACCGTTGTCCGACGAGCTGGCCGCGATTCCTTACGCCGGCACGGTCCTGGCGCTCGCGGGCTATCATCAGGAACAGATTCAGCGGCCGCTGCGCTCCTTCGGCTTCGTCGTACCGGAAATCGAGGGGCGCGAAATCTTGGCCGCCAGCTACGCGAGCCTCAAATTCCCCGGCCGCGCGCCCGACGGGCGCTTGCTGATCCGCGTCTTTCTGGGCGGGGCCATGCGTCCGGAGCAACTCGAACTCGACGACGCGGAGATTCGCCGCATCGTCCAACACGAGCTTGGAGAATTGATCGGAGCCCACGGCGAACCAGAGCTATTCCGCGTGCTCCGCTGGCGCAACGCGATGCCGCAGTATCACCTGGGACACGTGGAACGCGTCGCCCGGATCGAGGCCGCCATCAGCCAACATTCCGGCCTCGCCCTGGCCGGCAATGCCTACCGCGGCGTGGGCATTCCGCAGTGCATCGCCAGCGGGGAACGCGCTGCGGAACACCTGTTGAACGCCTTGGCCGAGCGTCCCGCAAATCTCCGCTAAGCAATAACGAAACGAGCCGCGCTAGTTAGCGCGGCTCGAATCATTCTTGGCGGGCAGTCTTGTAATCTACGCCTTGATCGCCTTGCGACGGCGATAGATGCCGTAGGGAATTCCCATCAAACCGATGCAGCCCCAAACGGCCAGAGATGCAGGTTCGGGCACTACCTCGACTTCGGTCGCATAAATGTGACCGCTACCAGCCGGTCCATCAATGCCTTGCACGTGTGCCGTCGCAATGAATCGGTTGTTGACGTTGCCTCCCGAGTTAGCAACCACATTGAAGTCGCTTTCGTCGAGTCCTGCCGCACGAAAGATTGTGAAGACGGACGTGTCCGCTCCATCAAACCGAAGTGCCGGATTCTTGTTGGAAGTTGGATACTCCCCATTGATGTCATATTTCACGCCAGCACCGCCATTGAACTGATCTGTGTCCCCAGTGAACGTGCCCAAAATACCGGACACATAGCTGAACACCAGCTCGCTTGCGTCAGCACCACTGTAGTTGAACCAGACGTTGGAGTTGAATTCATTGGGATCTTGCAGGTTTGCCGTCAACGTCAATTGGACCGTGTTGGCCACGGTGTTTTCAAACA
Source organism: Planctomycetia bacterium (assembly GCA_034440135.1). Lineage (NCBI taxonomy): Bacteria > Pseudomonadati > Planctomycetota > Planctomycetia > Planctomycetia bacterium. Next base: position 19,323 of record JAWXBP010000057.1, on the reverse strand, counting down.
CCGCAGTCAACCAAGCCGGAGTGCCGGCTGGGTCGTCGCCAGTAAAGGCGTCGTTGAACTCCAATGCCACCGACGCCGACGCCATGGGCGTCATGCACAACAGCAAAGCCGCTGCCAACCAAGATGTCTTGTTCATTTGCCTGCCCTTTTTTCTTGATGCGCCAACGTGACCTAGGGAGCAGCCCCGCCCCCCACTACCGATTGGGTCATCTAGGCACTACGCGTGAGAATAACTAGGTGGAAGTACCCTGTAAACGAAAAGAGATAAAAAAATCGCCATTACCGCCACAAATTCGCCAGCCTGCCAATTGACCTGGTTGCAGCCACCTGCCAGCCTAGCAAATGGCCGTCGCGGAGCACGGTCGCCGGCCTTCGATTTCCACTGTGGATCAATGCGTAAATCTTTACTGGCGTTGTCGTTAACATTGGCTGTGTCGGTATCAAGTCCGGTTCAGGCCGGCTTTGTGACCATGGTCGACAACGGCCCGACGCAAAACCGGGTCGACGCGGTTTTCATTGGCGATGGTTACACCACCTCGCAGTTGGGCAATGTCTACCTGACGCACATCGGGGCGATGCTCAACTACATGTTCGGGGGGAGTCAGAACCCGTTTCCGCGCTACCAGAAGTTCTTCAACGTCCACCGGATCGACCAGGCGTCGAACCAATCCGGGGCCGACGTGCCGCCCGAGGGCGTATTTCGGGACACCGCCTTGGACGCAACGTACTTTTTCGACGGAGTTACCGATCGACTGCTCTACGTCAATCAGGCCAAGACGGATCAGGCGATTTCTGCGAACCTCAACCGCGCCTTCATTCCCGACATGCGGCTCGTCACCGTGAACAGCGAACGCTACGGCGGCGGCGGCGGACGGTACGCCGTTTACTCGGGCGGCAACTCCAGTGCGACCGAGGTCGCGCTGCATGAGTTAGGCCATTCCTTCGCCGGCCTGGCCGACGAATACTCCTACGGCGGCGGCCAACAGTATAACGGCGGTGAACCGAGCGAGCCGAACGTCACCACGTCTCCCACGGGCGCGAAGTGGGCGCATTGGTTGGGCTACAACGAACGGGGCGTGGGCCCGATCGGCGCTTATGAAGGCGCTAAGTACTACGAGCAGGACATTTACCGCCCTTCGGACGACTCGAAGATGCGGTCGCTGAACCGCCCCTTCGACGCGGTGAGCCGCGAGGAAATCATTCTCGACATCTATGACATCGTCGATCCGCTCGACGGCTGGCTCGGGAACCAAGGGACGCTCGACAACCCGGCTTCGCTCTGGGTCGATACGGTCGATCCGAACGTCATCACCGTGAGTTGGCTGGTGAACGGCGTGAAAGTCGAAGGGGCTCACGGAGAGAACTTCAATCCCCGCGCATTTGGGATTCAATCCGGAGACTTCACGATCAAGGCGGAGGCCAAGGATCCCACGCCCTGGGTCCGCATCGAGTTGGACAAGCTCCAGCAATCGGTCGCCTGGACGGTCCATCTCGACCCGCTCGACCCCATTCCGGGCGACGTCAACGGCGATGACGTGGTGAATGTCGAAGATCTCAACCTGGTCCGCAACAATTTCGGCGCTGCGGGCGAGCCGATCCCAGGCGACACGTTTCCCTACAACGGTCGCGTGGATATCGAAGACCTCAACGCGGTGCGCAATCACTTCGGCGAAGCACGAAGTTTCGCCGTGCCGGAACCCGGCGGCCTGGTTCTGGGAGGAGTAGCCTTAGCGTTATCGGCCATAGTCTCCTTTCGCTCCGCGAAAGGAAACCGCCCTTTCGCGGAGCGAAAGGCGACAATGTGGCAATCGTTTCGCCGTTGATCAAAAGTTCGGCATCGGCGCCAAACAGATCACCGGGATGAACAGCGACACGAAGCCCAACGCCCAGCGCGGCCAGCCGAGGGGTTCGGCGTCATCCAAAGTCGGTGGATGAGAAGGGCGCATGAACAAGACTAAACCGTACATGACAATCCAGCCGTAGTCGCGGCTTGTCACAATGTACACGCCGGCGACAAGCATCGCCGCGCGTGCCAACCAGTGTGCTCTCTTGCCGAACAGCGCGTAAGCGGTATGACCGCCGTCGAGTTGTCCGACTGGCAGCATGTTTAAGCCCGTCAGCAGCGTCGCGCCCCAGCCGGCGAGCAACCAGGGATTCATCCAGAGTTCTTGCGAAGGACCGAGATCAGGACGAAGCCACGCATTCAGCCACTGCACAAGCAGGCAGTCTGGGAAATGCGTCACCTTTACTGCATTTTCTAGTTCCGCTGGCGTGACAATCTTCGCGACAATTGTGCCGTAGCACAGCATCGGAAACGCAACCAACAGTCCTGCCCAGGGTCCGGAGAGGCCGATATCAAATAGCTCCTTCCGATTTCGATTGCGTCCCGACATTAAGATCACCGCGCCCATCGTGCCGATAGGCGAAAGCGGCATTGGAATGAAGTATGGGACGCTCGACGGCATGCGGTAGCGCAAGGACTGTAAGAAATGCCCCATCTCGTGGCAGAACAACACAGACATCATCGCGAACATGAAAACCGGTCCGTCGCTCTCAAGCAGTGCGTCGAAAAAGATGATCGGGATCGGCAGTCCGCGCCAATCCAAGATCACTAGTGCATGGCTTGCAGAGATCCACATCGAAGCGCACGTCAACAGAAACAGCACAATGCCCAGTTTCCACCGCTTCTTAGGCTGCCATTCACGCGGTTCGCGACGTTGCTCCAATTTCGGCAATTCCGCCAACACCGGCAGCCCGTAGATTTGATGCGGCGTTCCATCGCCGGCAGGCAGGCCGACCCATTCGGTGCCGGAGCCCGGCAATGGTGAGGAAGGCTGAGAAGCGTCGGATTCGCGGTCCATGCTGGTTCCGTGAGAGGCGGGCGTTTCGGTGCGGCGCAGTGGGCTCGCGCGTTGCGCGAGGATCGTAGGAGTCCTGACGGATTCTATGCCGGTCGCCCCCCGCGAGCCAACGCCCCGTCGCGTCGGGGGACGGGCTCTCCCCCGGCGCGGGAAGGCGGCTTGACGTACACTTCCCTCGGGTGCGGCAGGCCGATTCGACCCATCGGGCGGAAGCGAACATGCGGGATGTGCTAGCGAAAATCTTCCTGCCGGCGGCGGCGATGCGCGACAAAGAGTCGCGGCGCAGGGCCGTTCGTCTCGTGGTTTTCGCCCTCGCGATGATGGTCTGGGTGCCCGTCTTCGCGGGCGTGTTCGGCTATCTCGGCGCCCCGATCTCGTCGAGCATCATCGCCTTTGCGGGCGTGGTCCTGATCGCCGACATGGTGGCCTTCCGGCTGACGAACGCCCATGCCGCGTGCGGAAACGTCATCGCCGCAACCGCCTGGAGCGTGTATACGTTCGTCGGCTGCTTCGAAGGGGGACACGGCGCGGCGCCCACCTGGTGGTTCGCCACCGTGCCCGTCCTGGCGATTACGCTGTCCGGATTGCGCTCCGGCGCCTATTGGACGGCGGCCAGCGTCACGTCGATTACCGTCTTGTATATCGCCGCCCAAGAAGGATTCTTGTTCCACCGCGAACTGAGCGCGGCTGGCTACCATTTTCTCGAATACTCCAGCCTGCTCGGCCTGACCGTGTGTCTGTATTCGCTCACGTGGGCGTTTCACCGCATCGAGTCCCGCTCGCGCGAGTCGCTGTTCACCGCGCTGGCCGAGGCCCAGGCCGCCGACCGGGCCAAGAGCGAGTTCCTGGCCAACATGAGCCACGAAATCCGCACGCCGATGACGGCCATCCTCGGCTACACGGACCTGATTCTCGATCGCAGCATCCAGGGCGACGCCGTGACCGATGCCCTGGCCACGATCAAACGCAATGGCGAGCACCTGGTCACCGTGATTAACGACATTCTCGACCTCTCGCGGATCGAAGCCGGGCGTTTGGAAATCAGCCAGACCGCTTGTTCGCCGGCGCAGATCGTCGGCGATATCATCGAACTGCTGCGGCCGAAGTCCGCTTCCAAAGCCGTTCGGTTGCATTCCGTGTTCGTGGAGCCGATGCCCGATTGGATTGTCAGCGACCCCACGCGTCTGCGGCAGATCTTGTTCAACCTCGTCGGCAATGCGGTCAAGTTCACGGAATCCGGCGAAGTCTGCCTGACGGTTCGCTGGGAGGATGCTCCGAACGCCAGCCCGACGTTGACTTGCGAAATCCGCGATACCGGGATCGGGATGTCGCCCGACCAGATCGCCCGGCTGTTTATGCCGTTCAGCCAGGCCGACGCCACGACAGCGCGGCGGTATGGCGGCACCGGATTGGGCCTGGCGATTTGCAGTCGCCTGGCGGAGTTGCTCGGCGGCGCCGTTTCCGTAATCAGCGAGTTGCGACGCGGCTCCACGTTCACGGTCACGCTGAACGCACCGCGTAGCGAAGAACCGTGTGCTACGTTGGAAAGCTCGCTGGTGTCCACGCGAGCGCCAAACGCACCGCCTAAGAATCTATCGATCGAATGCGTGATCTCGGGATTGCGGCTGCTGTTGGCCGACGACTGCGCCGACAATCAGCGGCTGATCAGCCATTTGTTGCGCAAAGCCGGCTGCCTGGTGGATGTTGTCGACAACGGCGAATCGGCTTTCGAACACGCACTCGCGGCACAAGAACGGGGCGAGCCCTACGACGTGTTGCTCATGGACATGCAGATGCCGCTCGTCGATGGGTATGCCGCCACCACGCGGCTGCGCGCGTGGGGATATCGCCGTCCGATCGTCGCGCTGACGGCCCACTCGATGGAAACCGACCGGCAGAAATGCCTGGACGCCGGCTGCGACGACTACGATACCAAGCCGATCCAAAAGAAGCGGCTGTTTACGGTCATCGCCCGCAACGTCGTCGGCGAAGCGGAATCGGCCGAAGCGGCGTCGGTTGCTTAAGTGGGCGCCGTAGGCGTCGACATCGGCGGGACCAAATGCGTCAGTACGGCGCGGAATTCCTTGAGTTTGACCGGCATCGACAAAGCGACACGATGCTTGGCGAGGGAGGCCTTTTTCAACAGCGCGCCGTGTCCTTCGCCCAGCAGCAGCACCGCCGGCATTTCGCGTGTGGCGTCGGAAGCCGCCAAGGCGTTGAACGCTTCCAAGGCCGCGGCGCCCAATTCTCCCGTGCTGAACACGACGCCGTCCAACGCTTGCGCGTCCGCTGCGAGACGTCGCTGGGGGAATTCCGGGTCGCGGGTGACCAGCACCTTGTAGCCGGTCTTTTTCAGTAACTCGCGAATCGTGTCCTGAAATTGCACGTTCGACTCCACGAACATCCAAATTCGCTTTTGCGAGTCCGGAATCAGCAGGGCCGCCATTTTCTGGCGTTCCGCTTGCATTCGCTCTTCCATCGCCTGTTCCGATTCGGCGTCGATCACCTCGGCCGGTTCGTTGAGCCGAGTGAGCGCGATCTTCAGATCAACGAGCATTTCCGACGGCGATTGATAGCGCTTGTCGGGCTCGAGCGACATCGATTTATTTACGACATGCACCACGGCCCGCGGCAGGCCCGGCTCGATCTTGTGAATCGGCGTCACCTCCTGAAACCGCGACTTGCTGAGCCGTTGAATCCGGTCCTTCGTTTCGGCGAGCGGCGGTTTGCCCGTCAGCAGGTGATAGTAGATGCAGCCGAGAAAGTAGAGATCGCTACGCGGATCGTTCTTGCGCGCGCCGGTCATGCGTTCCAAGCCGGCGTAGTCGATGGCCCGGGCGTTGGTCACGTCCTCCGGGCCGTCGTCGTTCACGCCTTCGTCGCCGCCGAGGCCGAAGTCGACCAACTTGGCTTGCATGCGACTGGAGACCAGCACGTTGGTCAGCTTCAAGTCGCGGTGCGTGATGCCTTTATCGAACGAGTATTTCAAGCCGTTCGCCACGTCGGAGACGATGCGAGTCGCTTCCTCAGCCGGCAGCTTCTTGTCCTTGCGCATCCTCAGCAACTCTCGCAAGTTGCAGCCTTCGATGAATTCCATCACCAGGTAATGGCTGCTACCGCGGGAATGCACTTCGTAAATCGGCACGATATTCGGATGCAGCAGCGTCTTGACCAGGTGCCCTTCGCGCACGAATTGGTCCGTCTGCGATGGATCGTCCGCGTAGCGCCGCCGCAGCACTTTGACTGCCACGACCTTGCCGGATTCCTTGTGAATGGCCCGATAGACGCGAGCGAACGAACCCGAGGCGACGAGGTAGAGGACCTTGAAGTCGCCGTAGAAATATCCGGCCCGCTCGCCACGCAGTATCCGTTCCAACTGAAAACTGGTGAGCAATTCCCGTCGCACCAGCTGCTGGGCGAATTCATCGGCCGAGACGTTGCGCCGCCCCAACTCCGCCCAAATCTCCTGCAACTGGCGCTCGTCCAGAAGATTCAAATCAAATGCGCGCTGAGCGAGTTGATCAGCGGTGAGCTCGCCCGTCGACATGGCCTGTTAACCTTGGCGCAACGACCGCTTTCCGGCGAGGTCTGCCCCTCTGACCGGTGGACCTCCGCGCGCCTCGCGAGGTGTTTGCTTCCCAGTTCCTTGTTTTATCCTATTCGTACCCGCGCAAAGTCGCAATGTTCCGGCGCAAAGACTTACTTGGGAGAAAGAAATCCCAAGAACCAGATGGGGGATGGCGGCATTGCTCGAAACCGCCCCCGAATTGCCCTGGAATTACTGTTCCTGACCTTCGTCGACGCCCAGTTGGCGGCGAAACTCGTCCCGTTCGCGTCGCGTGGCTTCGAGGTCGAACATCAGGTATTTCATGTCGAGCCGCAACTGGCTCAAGGCGTCCTGAACGAGATTCAGAATGCGGCGGCGGCGTTTCGTGCTCTCAATGACCTTGTCCAGGGCCGGCACAACGGTCTGACGCAGCTCAATCGGCAGGGCCCGAATGGCACTTTCCAGGTCAAGGAGATCTTGCGGCAATTCTTCGCTGCTGGTTTGGACGATACGAGAGACGTGGCTCATTGTGGCTCTAGCTCCAGTGTTGGCTCAGGCGACGACTTCACCTAGAGCAGACCCCATGCCGGATCGCAATACGCCACCGGCCTCCGCATCGTAACGCGTTACGATACAACGACTTAAGTGAACGACTCGGAGTCGACGCACCGGAAGGTCGCGTTGCCGAAACGCCACCATTGCTCTGGCGTTGTTTCGTAAAGCCAGCTAGCATAGCCACTTGCGCCGACAGGAGTGCCGCAACGCCGCGATGTCGTTTCGCCACTTCTCGAATGAGTTTTTGGTCCCGGGAATAGGACGGATCCGCTCCCGATGCGTTACCTGCGCTACAAACTGTTGAGTCTAGCGCTGTTGGCGGTCTGTACGGCCCTGGCTCCGTCGGCCGACGCGCAATCGGCCTGGCGCGAAGACTTTGAATCCCCGACGACGTCCTGGGCAGTTGCCGAATCGGACGCACCGCATCGCATCGAGAAACACGAGCGTTCCAGTTCGGCAGCCCATTTCGGCGCCTGGAGCGAGCACGTTCAGTTCACAGCGGGGCACGGGGCCACACTGTACTTCGAGCACCGGACGCCGCCGTTCCGGCTGATCGACGAGTTGCGGCCCAGCCTTTGGGTCGCCTGCGAACGGCCTGGCATCCAGATTCTGGCCCGGCTGGCATTTCCCCGCGCGGTGGATGAAGCGACGGGACGGCCGATTACTTGCCTCGTCCGTGGCGCATCCTCACGAGGCGACGGTAAGTGGCAAAATCTATCGGTCGACGACCTCCCCGTCCTGGTCGCCCGGCAAGCGCAACTGCTGCGGTCCCGCTTGGGCCGCGATATCGATACGCGCGGGGCCTATCTCCATAGCGTGGTCCTGAACATGTACGCTGGCGAAGGACGCACCGACGTCTGGATCGACGATTTGGAAATCCAAGGCGCCGTCGACAACGGTGGCGTTGTCCCGGCGGCGTATATCGAGCGTCCCTCGGGCGTGGCAAGCGGTGACGACGCCTCGGCCGCCGGTCGCGTGCGGATGCGAGGTCCGGTGTTGCTCGTGGACAATCGCCCGTTCCTGCCGCGGATGATCGAATATCAGGGGGAATCGCTGCGATTCTTACAGGAGCGCGGTTTCAACGCCTTACGTCTGGCGACTCCGCCGAGCGAGCAATTCGCCTCCGAAGCGGCGGCGCTCGGCTTGTGGATCGTCTCGCCCCCGCCGCCTACGGGCGACGCGGCCATGAACATGGACGCCGCGGGCGAAACGATTGGCGAAGTTTACGATCCGGTGCTCGCCTGGGATTTGGGGCATAACCTGGCCGTGGGCGACCTGGATCGGACGTCGCAGCTCGCCGACGAGGTGCGCCGCGCCGACCGCTTTCGCGCGCGGCCGCTGGTGTGCAGCCCTGTCGCCGATTTGCGCTCATATAGCCGCCTGGTCGGCGCGATCGTGGCGGAGCGATCGCCGCTCGGGACGAGTCTGGAACTGGCCGACTACGGCACCTGGCTCCGCGAACGTCCGCGATTGCTTGCCCCTGGAACGCCGCTGTGGGCGAGCATCCAGACGCAGCTCGATCCGTTGCTGTTGGAGCAACAGTCGCTCTTCACCGGCAAGGATCAGCGCCGCGCCGGCGTCGAGCCGGAACAGATTCGCATGCTGGTGTTTCAGGCGCTGGCCGCGGGGGCGCGAGGGTTTAGCTTCCGTTCATCCTCTCCGCTTGACTACCAGGACCAGGCCACGCGGACGCGCGCCAAGGCGCTGGAATCGCTCAACCTGGAACTGGAAATCATCGAGCCATTCGTCGCGGCGGGGCAATTGTCGGCAATCTCGGTTTCCGGCAATCGTGAACTCACCGCCGCAGTGCTGCAAACGGAGAACGCACGGCTGTTGATTCCGATCTGGTGCGGCGCCGGCGCGCAGTTCGTTCCAGGACAATCGGCGGGCAATGAGATTTCGTTCACCGTGCCCGGCGTTCCGGCATCGCACGAACCTTATGAATTGACGCCTGCCGGATTGAACGCGATTCGCAAACAACGCGTCACCGGCGGCACGCGTGTGACGCTCGACGAGTTTGGCGTGACCTCGCTGATTCTGCTGACCGGCGATCCGCGAGTGCTGAGCGCGATCACCACCGGCATCCAGCGCAGTCGCGCCCAGGCGGCGAAGTTGTCCGTTGACCTGGCATTGGAAAAACTGAGTCTGGTCGATCAGATCGATCGCACGTTGACGGTCAATGCACAAGCGGTGACCAGCGCCGAGGATTGGCGCGTGGTCTCGCGACGGATCATCGAGCAGGCCGAGCTACGGCTTGTCGCACAAGACTACAAGACCGCGTACATCTTGGCCCATCGCTCGACGCGAGCCTTGCGCTTGATCGAGCGCTCACATTGGGAAGCCGCGGTCGCCAAACTCGGTACGCCAGCCAGTAGTCCATTGGCAGTGGGCTTCGCCACGTTGCCGGAACATTGGCGGATGGTGGAGACGCTGAACGGTGTGCAACCAGGCCGAAACCAACTCAATGGGGGTAACTTCGAGAATCTCGACGCCTTGGTTTCCGGCGGCTGGGAGCATATTCAACACGCCGAGAATGGCGTGAAGACGGTCGTGGAACTCGCCCCGCAAGCGGCGCGGTCCGGCAAACTTGGATTGCGATTGCGAGCCACAGCGGCCGATCCGAAATCACCGCCGGCGATGATCGAATCGCCCCCCGTCTGGATCAGCGCGCCACCGGTGCCGTTTGCACCGGGCACTTGGGTGCGTATTCATGGCTGGCTGAAAGTCGCTTCGCCGATCGTCGGCAGCGTCGATGGATTGATGATCGGCGACTCACTCGGCGGACCAGCACTCGCAGAACGCATTGGCGCCACGCGCGGCTGGCGCGAGTTCACACTCTACCGCGTCGTCAGCGACTCCGGCAGCGTGGCCGCGACTTTTGCCTTGTCCGGATTGGGCGAAGTGCATCTCGACGACGTCACCGTCGAGCCCCTCGGCGGCGCAGGCCGCACGACCGGTTATCCTTCGACGGGGCAACTGTATCCAACGACGAGCCGGTAGTCGTCTGTCACGTGTCGGATCTCCCGTAACTGAGCAGAGCAGGCGCTGTTGTGGGACAGGCGCTGTTGTGGCACGGTCTCCCGACCGTGCCACGCGGCCGACCGAAGGTCTCCCGGTTTACGTCATACCAGAGAATGGAGACCTGCGGTCGCACGGGCGGCATGGTCGGGAGACCATGCCACAACACGCCGGTAGCTCGCTTAAATCATTGACGATCTGTCTCGCGCCGTGGCGCAAAGAAAAAAGGGCGAAGTGACAACATTGGCAACGCCGTGAGGCGCTGCCGGTGGCCGGAGGTTGTCGTCACTTCGCCCGCGGGCTCGCGAGATCGCTCGAACATGCGCTACGCGACGGCCAGGGCCTCGCGTTTGGCCTTGCGCAAAAAGCCGATGCTTTCGAGCGACTTGTAGACTTCGTCCAGGGTCTTTTCGCCGAAGTTGGAAATCGCCAATAGATCTTCACGTGAGGTGTTGAGGAGATCCTCGACGGTGAAGATGCCCCTTTCTTCTAGGCAGTTCGTGGTCCGCACGGAGAGACCGATTTCGGCCGTGCTCATTTCCAACCGTTCCTGCATTTCCTTGGCGCGCTGATCGACGATGCTCAACGGAATTCGGGTCCTGCTCATGGGTTCCCTCCCAGATTCGAAGAATTCGAAATCAGCTTGATCGAACTTCACGCCTCCGCCGTTCGATCGCGTCGCAGTTCTTCGCGACGTGCCGGAAGTATAACGCTGCCCCCGCGAACTAAAAGCATAAAGTTGTAAAATTTCTCTTGATAGCACCGCTGTGCTGGCGCACGGGCGATAGCAGTGGCTATAGGAGGCGTCTCGCGACGCCGATGGAGTTGATCCATTTCACGATTCACGGCCGGAACCTGCGATCCGCGTCCGCGCCATGGGCGTCGGGAGTCGCCTCCTACAGATCAGTTATCTGCCCTGGAATTTCACGGTCGAGAATTGCGAACGCAACTCGCGGCAGGCTAGAATCGGCGAGCCGTGGCTGGCGACTCCGCCGGCTCGGCGCACTGCGCACCCCACTGCGATGAGCCCCCACGATGAAACTGTTTGCCGCCGTCTTCCCAGCCGCGTTGGTCGCTTGGTGTCTCGTGTCTGCTCCGGTCCAGGCGCAGATGTCGCCGGAGCAGGAGCTCGCCACGCTGCGCGTTTCCGAGGGCATGGAGGCGGTGCTGTTCGCCGCGGAGCCGCTGATCACGAACCCGTCAGCGATCGACGTCGATACGCATGGTCGCGTCTGGGTGGCGGAGATTCAGTGGTATCGCGGCGCCGCCAAGGATCCGCCCGCCGATAAGATCAAGGTCCTCGAAGACACGGACGGCGACGGCCGCGCCGATAAGGTAACCACCTTTGCCGAGGGTCTCTTCGCACCCATGAGCATTTGCGTGGCCGGCGACAAGGTTTATGTCGCGACCAGCCCCGATCTCTGGGTCTACGAAGATCGCAATGGGGATCTCAAGGCCGACGGGCCGCCAAAGAAACTGCTCACTGGCTTCGGCGGACGCAATCACGACCATGGCGCGCATAGCCTCGTGCTCGGCCCCGATCACAAGTGGTGGATGGCCCACGGCGACGAAGGTTTTGATGTGACCGGCACGGACGGCTCGCACATTCAATTCGAATGGGGTTCGGTGCTGCGCGGCGAATTGGACGGCAGCCGCTTGGAAACCGTGGCGGTCAATTTCCGCAATATCTACGAAGTCTGCGTCAGCTCGTTCGGCGAATCGTTCCTCTCTGACAACGACAACGACGGCAACGAAAGCGTCCGCATCTGCTGGATCATGGACTTCGGCAACTACGGCTGGTTCGGCCGCCCGCCGTTCGCCCGCAATGAACTGGACGCGCGCGTACCCGTCGGCATCCCCTATCGCGAGGCCTGGCACTTTCGCGGTTACCAACCCGGCTTCGTGCCTGGCACGCTGGTCACCGGCTTTGGCTCGCCGTGCGGCATCTGTTACTACGAAGGGGACGCGTTCGGCGCGGCGCTCAAGAACACGCCGCTGCATTGCGACGCCGGGCCGCGCGAAGTGCGCAAGTATCCGCACACGCCCAAAGGCTATGGCATGACGGCCACGAGCGAAATCATCATGGCCACCGAGGGCGACCCGTACTTTCGCCCGGACGATATCTGCGCGGGGCCGAGCGGTGAGCTATACGTCAGCGATTGGTACGACGGCGGCGTCGGCGGCCATGCTTACAACGACCCGGACCGCGGCCGCATCTTTATGATGAAGCCCAAAGACAGATCGCTAGCACGCGCCGACAAGCCCGGCCCGTATGCGACGATCGACGACGCCGCGGTGGCATTGCGCAGTCCGAATCTCGCCACGCAGTTTCTGGCCCGTGAGCGTTTGCTGGCCGAGGGACAGGCCAGTGTGCCGGCGCTCACGGCAATGTTGACCGACGCTGAGCCTAATGTGCGCGCTCGCGCGTTGTGGCTGTTGGATCGCATCGGCGGCGATGCCCGGCGCCTGGTCGTGCGCCACCTGCGACATACCGACGAACAACTCCGGGCGCTGGCGGTCCGCATTCTGCGGCGGCACGGCGATGCTTATGCCGAGCAAATCGTGGCGCTGGTCGACGACGCCTCGCCGATGGTGCGGCGCGAAGTGGCATTCCTGATTCCACAACTACCAGACACGACGGCCCAGCGAGTTTGGTTGCGCCTGGCCAAGCGCTTCGACGGCGCTGATCGCTATGAACTGGAATCGCTGAACATCGCCGCCACGGGCCGCAAGCCGGCGCTGTTCGAGCATTGGAATCAGAACGGCGGCGTGCGGCCGGAACAATTCGCCCTGGCCCAATTGCTCGCCCCAGAGGCGGTGACGGCGATCATTGTGCAATCGCTCTCCGCGCCTGATCTGAATGAAGCACAGCGCCGCGTGCTGTTCGAGCAGTTGGCGTTGAATCCCTCCGCGGCCGCTGGGGAAGCCGTGCTGCGCGTGGCCACGGACGAGCATGCGGACGCTTCCATGCGCCGCCGCGCCTGGCAAATGCTGGCCGCCAATCTCGGCGACTCTTGGCGCGATCTCGCCGAGCGAGACGTGTTGCGCGACATGCTGCGCGCCATGCTCCGGCAACCGGATTGGCGCGAATTGGCGCTCGAAGTGATCGCGCGGCAAGGACTGCGCGGACTCGGCCCGGACGTCATCACAATGATCGCGGACGCGCAACAGCCGCGCGAGCTACGGCTCGCCGCCATTCGCGCCGCCGTCGCCATGGAGGCCGAAGGGACGCGCGAAGTCATGCAAAAGTTGTTGCTGGCTCCCGACACCAATCTTCACGAGCCTGCGATGGCGGCGCTCGTCGAGTTGCAAGATTGGGGGGCGTTCCGCGCGTTGCTGGTGGATCATCAACACAGCCTTGCGGAACGTTCCGCGCTCGCCGCGCAACTCATGACAGCCACCGGCGGCGCTTACTTCATGTTGCGCATGCTGGAACAAGCGGAGTTGCCGGCCGATCTGCGCGAGCAGACGCTCAAGCTAGCGACGGCGCATCCGGACGTCAATGTCCGTATCATGTATGAAAAGTACATTCCCGCGGACCAACTCCCGGAGCGACTGGGAGAACGCGTCAAGCCGGAGGAGATCCTGGCCCTCGCGGGCGACGCGGCGCGCGGCAAGCGCATCTTCTTCGAGAGTAGCGCCGCATTGTGCAAGAACTGTCACGCCGTGCGGGGCGAGGGCGCGAACGTGGGGCCAGAACTGAGCCAAATTGGGCGCAAGTACGAACGCGGCGCACTGCTGGAGACAATTCTGTCACCGTCTAAAGCGATCGCGCCGGAGTATTTTCCGTACATCATCGAAACCAAGTCCGGCCAAGTCCTGCTCGGCTTCGTCATCGAAAAAAATGATCACCACGTCGTGCTCCGGGAAGCGACCGGCAACATGATGTGGATCGACGTCAAGGAAATCGACGCGATGGAAAAGCGCGAGCAGTCCCTGATGCCGGAGTTGATCCTCCGTGACGTCACGGCCCAAGACGCGGCCGACCTTTTGGCGTACTTGATGACGCTTGGCACGTCGCCCTGAGCGTGTGACGGCGTCGGTGCGCTCCGACCGCTTGGTCTCGCGCGACACTACTCGGCAGCTTACTTCGTGTCTCCATCCAGCTTCGGAATCGCCGGCACGTCAATGCCGAGCGCCATGGCAAGATCAATCGCATGTTCCTGTTCCTGCCTGACGATTTCACGGATGATTTCGCACAGGGCGTATTCGCCGAGCATTTCCGCTTGCCGGATGCGCCGACGGTAGTTCGCGATCGTCAACAGTTCGCTGTCCAAGTCGAACTGCAGCATGTCCGTGGCTTTCTTGGACGTTTTGTCCGGTTCCGGCGTGACCGTAGGCAAACCACGTTCCGCGTGTGGTGATTAGGCGCCGATCATTACTTCGCGCCAGAAATCAGCAACGCGCGCAAAGGCGAAAAGGGCTGGCCAAGCGGCAATCAACCTGAGGCCTGCTGCGCCAATCGCGACGCTTGCCGACCATTTAGAACCTCAGCTCGGCCAGCAATGGCAAGTGGTCCGACGCCCGACGTGCGAGCCGATTGCGCGGTGATTCGACGCTCAATACTTCCAGCCCGCGCGTGAAGATGTGATCGAGGCTCAGCAGCGGCAGGCGACTTGGAAACGTAGCAAAGCGCCGCCCATTCCTGGCACGTTGCACGTCTTGCAGACTTCCGGACAGCGATCGATAGACAGTCGACCGCGGCAGCGCATTGAGGTCGCCGCAAAAGATCAGCGGCTCGCGGCAGCGTTCATTCCCCAGCCAATCGGCGCCCAGCAGCGTCTGGATTTGCAAAGTGCGTTCGCGTCGGGTCAGGCCGAGGTGCGTGTTCACGATTTGGACAGCCACGCCATCGACATCCAATTCCACCCAGATGGCGCCGCGCGGTTCCTGGCGATCCTCCCACTCGGCGCCTGGCAACGCGGCGGCGTATTCGAGACGAATCGGAAAACGGCTGAGGATCGCATCGCCGTATTCTTCGTCGGACCATTTGCGGGCAGGATGAAAATACGCCTGCCAACCGAGCAACTCGGCGATGCGTTGGGCCTGATCGACGTGAGCGCTCGAGCGGCGCCGCACGTCCAGTTCTTGCAAAGCCGCTACGTCCGCGCCGCTCGCTTCGATCACTTGTGCAATTCGTTCCGGCGACAACTGCCCATCCGCTCCGCGGCAGGAGTGAACGTTGTAGGTCATGACGCGCAGAGACTTGGCTGAAGTGCGTTGCGCCGATCGCGCCGTAGCAGCGGCCGGAACGCTCGCCTGATCTCTCGTGCGCCCGATCGCGGTTCGCAAATCAGTCGGCCGAAAAAGGGTCGCGTCATCCCAATCAATGTCCGCGTCCTGCGGCGCAAGTACGAATGCGGAGCATTCATTCGCCCCAGGCCCGCCATGCGCTCCTACTTCCTGTACAAAGGTGAGGGGCGTTTCGTGGGGACGCCAGCCGCAGATCAACAGTTCGCCGGCGTCAGGATGGCGACAGAGCTTACATAGATCCTCGGCCGCAGTTTGTAGGAACGGATGTTCCGCTCCAAGCACTTGCGCCGCATCGGCGGGCAACTGAAACTCCCCTTGCGGAGTCAGGGCCCGAGTTGCCTGCTCACTCATCGCGGCGACGACCACAGGCACATTCGCTTCGGCGACGAGACGGCGCGCGAATTCCAAACGCTGGTCTGTGCTCAGCGGATCGCGCGTGTAAATGTAGCCCAGGGGACCGATCGCAATTGCCGACACCTCCGGCCGCTCACCATCGGTCGCTGCTTTTTCAGGACTTCCGCCGGCATATTTGCTCCAGCGGCCGCCGAGCCAACCCGCGCGAGCGCGCGTCGCCGACGCTGCGTGGCGCTTTCCGCCTTGTGGCGCCACGTTCCAAATTGCTTCGACCGCTTCCTGCAGCGTGCGCCCATACTTGGGTTCGTACGGTTCAACTTCCTCCTGACCGTGGTCGGAGTAAACCCAGAGCTGGTACTTTCGCGCATCGGACCGCGCCGCCGCTTTCCAGATGCGTTGAATCGAGCGATCGATTCCGCGCAATGCGCGAAACGCAAATCGGGAACCCGGCCCCCGGCAATGGGCTTTCTCGTCGTAGCCCAAGTAGTTGAGCTGAATCACCGGCAAGCCGCGTTCCGCGTCGTAGCAGGCAGCGCTGGTGATGGCATCGCGCAACAGCACTCCGACCGCGACGCGCGAGGGAATGATTCGCATTTCCGGACGGACCAGGTGTCCCTGCAACACGCCTTGGGCGAAGTCGTAAACGGCAACGCCCAATTCGACGGCGGTTTCGCCCGCCGCGCGCAGCAATGACTGCGTTTGCAGCATCGCGCGCAGCACGCTCGGGCCGGAACGCGCCGATTTGTCCTTAGTGCCCCCGCCCATCGTCGCGGCACAAAAACGAGGCTCCGCGGCCCCTCCGGAGAAAATGTTGCTGTGGGCGCTGCCGCCCTGCAAGATTCCATCCTGCTGCGAACAGAGCGTAGCTTCGACACGTTCCGCTTGTTCGGAGTCGTTCATCCATACCGGTTCCGCGGCGCCGCGCGGCACGTACCCGAATGCGGGCACCGCTTGTTGTACCGCGTAGAACAGCTCGCCTTGGACCGCGGGCGTCGTGCTGGGCAGACCGGAATACATGGTCCTCAGTTGGTACTCATTCCGATCCAGCAGCCGCTTCAAGAACGGCATGGCGCCCATCGTCGTGGCGCGGCGCAGCCGAGCGATCGACAAGCCATCGATCTGGATGAGTATCAGTCCCGTGGCAGCGGACGATTCGTGTGCGGTTTGTTTGACTGTGCGTGGTTTCATGGAAGTCTGGCGATACGCAAACCGAGTGCCGCCCACAAGGAGGAGCAGCGGTTCACTTAGGACGCTGGAACGACCGCTAGCGGGCCTGCAATTGGTTCATGACAATCCAGGCTGATTGATTTGCCTTCAGTTCGCGAGCTCAGGCAAGTGTCCCCGCACTCACATGGATCGTGGAAACCTCTCGAGGTGATGGTGGCTATGAAGGAAAGTGTCAATGTCGACGAGCAAAAGTTCGCTGCAAATTCTGGAAATTTGGCGAACTACTTTCGGGGCTTGCCGCAATTCTAAGGATGCATTGCCCAAGTGAGACTGCCTGTCGAGATCGAGCCGATGGATGCCAACATGCGCGCATAATCGCTTGCTGCGATGCGTGTTACTGACGAATCAATGGCTGCCTACGCGACGCCTCCATTCTTTCACCAGCGATGCCCAGAACTTCGTCGTCGGTCGCTCGCCCTTCGCAGGTAGCGTTCCCGTCCCCCCGTCCATGCGGTTGACATGTTTCACGGACGCCTCTTAGATGAGAACGCTTCAACTCGTCGGGGCCGAATGTTGTTGAAGCGGGAGCACCAGATAGGCAACCAGGCGAACGTGAATCCATCAATCCGCGCTCATGGCTCATTGATCAACAACCACCGATGCAAACCGCGACGAAACAAAATCCTCGGAGGCTTCGAAAGACTTGAGGTCAGGCGACTGCTGGCCGATTGGTTCGCCGCGCCGACCGGCGTCGCGACCAACGCCGGCACGTTCGATTCGCCTTGGGACCTCACGACCGCGCTCAACAACGTCAACGTGATCGATCCCGGCGACACGCTCTTTCTGCGCGGCGGCGCTTACCGGCATCCGGATCGCTCGCATGGCAGCACCGGGTATGGCTTCCATCTCGACGGCGCCGAAGGCGCGCCGGTGACGGTGCGACCGTACTTCGATGAGCACGCGATCATCGATGGCGGACTGCATGTATCCCAGGGCACGTCCAGCCAATATCTCACGATCACAGGATTGGAAGTGATCGTCTCCGAAAACGTGACGGGCAACCGAACGAGCACGATTTCCGGCTCGAGTTATCCGGCGGATCTGAATCGTCCGGCCGGCGGAGTGGAGATCACGTCTGGCTACGCGATCAAATTCGTCAACAACGTGGTTCGCGACAATGCCCAGGGCATCACGTTTTCCCGCAGCGTCGGCGGCAGCAGCGAGTTGCACGGCAACATCATTTACGATAACGGCTGGCTGGGACCGGACCGCCCGCACGGCCCAGCGTTCTACGCACAGAACGGCGCCGACGGCTGGAAGTACATCACCGACAACCTGGCGTTCGACAATTACACACGCACGCTGCAAGCGTACGGTTCCGCCAATACGTCGGTTGATCGCTTTTACATCGCCCGCAACATCTTCTTTGACGACGTGCCCAGTTCCAAGCACGACGCGCTCGTCGGGGGCGAAGCGCCGATCCATGACATCCTGGTGGAAAACAACGTCGCCTACGGCGTCGACATCCGCCTCGGCTGGGTCGACGGCGGCGATGGCATCGTGGTCCGGAACAACCACGTCCGCGGCGAAATCGAATACAAAGAATTCTCCGAGATCACCACCAACAACAATTGGGAATGGGGCCTCACCGACGCTCAGCCGACGGTCGACGGCGTGCCCGTCGCCGTTCCGGCGTCGCCGCGCGTTTTTTTCAACGTCAACGCCTACGACTCCCGCCGGGCGAATCTCGCCATCATGAACCATCTCGGGGCGACGCAAGTGCTCGTCAACCCGGGAACCTTTCTGAAGTCCGGCGATACGTACCGGATCATGGATCCCACCAATCTGTGGGGCGCTCCGATCACCAGCGGCGTTTACAACGGCGGTTCGCTCAACGTGCCGACTCCCGGTCCCTTCGCAGCATACGTCGTGTTCGCGTCGTCCGGCCCGACGAACACGCCGCCGACGATTTCCGACTTTGCCCATGTCTCTCTGAATGTTGGCGAAACCGTTCCGCTGCGCACCTTCACGATCGCCGATGTGCAAACCGCGGCTTCGGCGCTCGTCGTCACGGCGACTTCCTCCAATCCGGCGCTGGTGCCGTCGACTGGATTGATCCTCGGTGGCAGCGGCGCCAACCGCAACTTAAGTGTGCGGCCGACAACCGGAGCGACCGGATTCAGCGACATTACGGTGACAGTGCGAGACGCTGGCGGTCTCACCAAGTCCGACGTGTTTCGCGTGACGGTCACTGACCCCAGCGTGAATACTCCTCCCACGATGACCAACCTGACGAACGTTACGACGCTCGTGGGCGAGTCGATCCCGCTTCGTTCCTTTGTGGTTAGCGACGTCCAAACTGCGCCAGGTGCGCTGTCCGTGGCGGTGGCAAGCTCGAATCTCGCGTTGGTCCCCAGCTCCGGACTTGTACTCGGCGGCAGCGGGGCGAATCGTACGCTGAAGATCACTCCAGCGCCGAATGCGACAGGCGTCACCACCATCAGTGTCTGGGTGCGCGACGCGGCCGGGCTTCTCGCCAAGGACATCTTTCGAGTCACCGTCCAACCA
>JAWXBP010000056.1 GCA_034440135.1 Planctomycetia bacterium | reverse complement strand
GGCAGAATCCCACCCTCGACCACCCCCGCCACGCCGGGAATCATCCGTTCCTCGCGGGCATTGAGCATGTGGCAACTGCTCGTGCCGAGCACCATTACGAGCGTACTTGGCTCCCCGACGCCCGCGCCTGGCACGCCCGCATGCGCGTCGATCGTGCCGACGCTCACCACCGTCCCGGCCCGCAGGCCAAGCTGCTTCGCCGCCGCGGCGGTCAACTCGCCCGCCGCTTCGCCGGGCGACAGCATTCGCCCGGGCATTTTTTCCAGTACCACTTTTTCCATCCGCCGGTCGAGCGCCCGGAAGAATTCTCGGCTGGGGTAGCCCTTCGCGGCGTTCCACATCGCCTTGTAGCCGGCCTGGCACGTTGATCGCGGCAAGTCGCTGGCCGTTCCACCGACGAGTTGCCAGACGAACCAATCGCCAGCCTCGAGCCAGACCTCGGTTGCCTCATAGGCTTGGGGCGCGTTCCGCAGCGACTCGTAAATCTTGGGAAAGAACCACTCCAGGCCGATCGTGCCGCCGTAGCGCGGCAGCCAGATTTCATTCCGCTCCGCGGCGAGCCGATTGATCCGCTCCGTTTCGGCTACGGCCCCGTGATGTTTCCAAAGCTTCGGCCAGGCGTACTTTTCGCCGCGAAACCGCTCCGTGAAGCACAGCGGCGTGCCGTCGGCCAACGCCGGCAACATGGTGCAGCTCGTGAAATCGACGCCGATGCCGATCACCTGGTCGGCGCTCGCGCCGGCCTTTTTGAGGGCGGCCTTCACCGAACGCCCGGCGCTGGCCAGCCAATCGCCCGGGTGTTGCAGAGCGAATTCGGCGGGGAGCATTTCCCCGGTGGCGGGGAGGCGATCGATAATCTGGCCGTGCGGATAGGCGGTGACCGCCGCCCCGCGCTCCTGGCCGGTCAGGTCCACCAGCAGGGCGCGGACGCTCTCCGTGCCGAAATCGAGTCCGAGAGCCAACCGGTCCGCCTGGGGCATGGGGAAAATCTCTATAATTGCCGATAGTTGTTCGTAGGTGTCTCGCGGGGGTCGCCTCTCTTCGCCCCCGCCCAAACCGACGTGAACGGAACGCCCCGACACTAGCCCGACGCGCAAGCGAGGGGGAGCGGGCGTCGCGTTCGTGCGTACGGCCTTACTCGAATTCGACGTCTGCTCCCCCTCGCTTGCGCGTCGGGCTAGTGTAGCCGTGTCCCATGACGCGAACGGGAAGCATTCCCACGTCCCGTAAATGTCTGGAACCGCGAAGTCCGGTAACTATAATACTTTTCGGGGAATTTATTGACATCGCACGTTGTGCCTATAAATTAAACAATGCGTCGAATCCGATGGCGCTGCCGACCTCTCCTCTCGGGCCCCTCTCCACGGCCTGGCGTCATCGGGACAGTACGAGCACCGGCTCGCGCTGTTGGCAAGGAACAGACCGAGGAACAGAGCGATGGCTAGAGGAAACGCCGTTTGGGGCATTGATATTGGTCAATGCGCGCTCAAGGCGCTCCGATGCTCCAGGCATCCGGAGGACGCTCAGCGTATTGTCGTCGACGCGTTCGACTTCATTGAGTACCCGAAGATTCTCAGTCAGCCCGAGGCCGATCCGGTCGAGTTGGTCGGCAACGCCCTGACGGAGTTTCTCTCCCGCAACTCGGTGCGTGGCGATCGCGTCGCCATCTCCGTCTCCGGGCAATCGGGCTTGTCGCGCTTTATCAAACTGCCGCCGGTCGAATCCAAGAAGATTCCCGACATCGTCAAGTACGAAGCCAAGCAGCAGATTCCGTTCGCGCTCGAAGACGTCGTCTGGGACTACCAGCAGATGGCTGGCGGGAGCGAGGAAGACGGCTTCGCCTTGGAAACCGAGGTCGGCCTGTTCGCGATGAAGCGCGAGCAAGTGTTCCGCGCCTTGAAGCCGTACAACGCAGCGAATATCGAAGTTGACGTCATCCAATTGGCGCCGCTGGCGCTGTACAACTTCGCCGCTTTCGACCAGATGCCCAATCTGCCGCCGGCGGACGAGTTCGATCCGGACAACCCGCCGGATTCGACGGTGGTGATTTCGCTCGGCACCGACACGACCGACCTGGTGATCACCAACGGGTATCGCGTCTGGCAGCGCAGCATTCCGCTCGGCGGAAATCACTTCACCAAGGCGCTGACGAAAGAACTAAAGCTCACCTTCGCCGCGGCCGAACACCTGAAGCGCAACGCCGCCACGGCGGAGAATCCGAAGCTGTTGTTCCAGGCCATGCGGCCGGTGTTTAACGACATGCTGACGGAGTTACAGCGCTCGATTGGCTATTTCCAGAACGTCCATCGCAACGCCAAGATCGGCCGCGCCATCGGCCTCGGCAACGCGATGAAGTTGCCGGGCCTGCAACGCTATTTGCAGCAGAACTTGGGCATCGACGTCGTGCGGATCGAGAACTTCCGCGGGCTGAGCGGCGCCGGCATCGTCGATACGCCGGCGTTCAAAGACAATCTCCTCGCGTTGGCCGTGCCTTACGGACTCGCCGTGCAGGCCCTGGCCGAATCGCGGATTCGCACCAACCTGATCCCGCGCGAACTACTCAAGGACCGCATGATCCGGGCCAAAAAGCCCTGGGCCGTAGCGGCCGCGGCGCTGCTGATGCTCGGCACCAGCCTGAGCTACGCCAGTTACTGGCGGGCCTATGCCAGCGTCGAACCGGAGAAATTCAAGAGCGCGAAAGACACGGCGTCGGGCATCGCGACCACGGCGGCTGGCTACACAACGGAGTTCAACACGGCCAAGGATGATTTTCAGAAGATTAATCGCGTGGCGGTCAATCTCGCCCGCAATGCGGAAGGACGCCGGCTGTGGCTGGACGTGTTGAAGGGCATCAACGCCGCCATTCCGAAGCCCGAGGGCGACCCGCGCAAGACCAAGCCCGAAGAAGAAGAAAAGCGGACCGGCATTTACGTCGATCAGGTCGATTCGAAGTTCGTCGACGACGTCAAAGTCTGGTACGACGGCGTCATTCAAGCCAGATGGCCGCAGCCGGGCGATCCGAATTTCCCCGCCGCTGCGGCTGGTGATGGCACGACGCCTGTGGACCCGAATGCCTTGCCCGTAGCGGACGCCACGGCGCCGGTCGTCGATCCTAATGTCGTGCCGGCGGATGCCGCTGCGACGCCCGATCCGAGTGTTCCCGTAGACCCAAGCGCTCCGGTCGATCCGAGCGCTCCGGTGGATGCCACTGCCGCGCCAGCAACGGTTCCCGCCACGATGGTCGAGCCTCCGACAGGCCCCGGCTTTGTGATTCAGATCAGCGGCTATCACTATCACAACTCGGAAGACAACACCAAACAGATCAGTTCGCAGTACGTGCTGGATACGCTCATCGAGAACCTGAAGAACACCAAGATCGAAGTGCCCGATCCTGACACGGGCGGAATGAAAACCGTCTCGTTGCCGGAGATGGGCGTGAGGTTCCCTGTACTCTTGCCGGGCCCTCCGATTGACTGGAAGTACAGTGTTGCGGAAACGGACGTCCCGCTCGGGACGATGACCGCTCCGATGGCATTGCCGCCAGGGGCTCAAGGCCAACCCACGGCAATGATCGACACCGGTCCGAAGATGGTGACTCTGCCGAAGTATGAGTTCATCGTGCAGTTCCTCTGGCAAGAACCGAAGCGAGCTCAAGAAGCCGAGCAACTCGCTGAAGCCGCGCCGGCGGATGCCACCGCTGCTCCCGCGGCGGACACGACCACCGAACCGGCGCCCGCTTCGCCGGCCGCCGACGCGGCGGCAACCGAACCTCTTCCAGCCGATGCACCGGCTGCCGATACGACCGACGCCTCAGACGTAGAGACCGCCGCGCCTCCGGCGGGGAATGTAGCTACTCCACCGCCGGCGGACGGGGGCGTTGCCCCCGAGGCCGCCACAGAACAACCCAGCGCGCCACCTCCCGCGGAACCTGCCGATTCCGCTGGAGCGACCGCGCCAGACGCCTAACGCCTGGGCAAGGAGCGTAAGCCATGGACAAAGTGCGCGAGATCCTGGGGGTGCTGAAAAAGCACCACTTCTGGATCGTTTCGGTGGTCGTCTCGATGACGATCCTTGGCTGTTGGTATCAGGCCAAGGGATCGCTGAGCCAGATGTATTCAACCGAGAAAGCGGCGATCGAAACCGCCAAAAGCGGACTGGAGACGATTCGCTC
Source organism: Planctomycetia bacterium (assembly GCA_034440135.1). NCBI lineage: Bacteria > Pseudomonadati > Planctomycetota > Planctomycetia > Planctomycetia bacterium. The sequence continues at coordinate 34,675 of JAWXBP010000056.1, read as the reverse complement.
GAATCCATTTCAACCGAACCCTAGCTACAAACAGGGGGCGGAGGCGAAGCGGGACGAGCTTAAGCTGACCACCGACAAGGAGTGGCAGCGACTGTACGAACGGCAAAGGGGCGTGTTCACTTGGCCCGAAGAATTGCCGGAATTCAAGGCCTGGGAGGCCGGCGGTCGTAAGACAACAATGACCCCCTTGATGCTGCAGCTCTATCAAAACTTCATTGATAAGGAGTTCCCGCGCCTGGAAGAGCTCGTCAATGTGCGGCGTGAGAAGTACCCGCAGGGGAGCGGCGCGGTTTCGCCCGGACCTATGCAGGGCTCTTACCCAGGATCTCGCGGGGGCGGGGCTTATGGCGGCGCCGGAGCGCAAACCGTGGAGATGATCGGCATCGTCGATTGGGAGCCGGCTGACTTCGCGAAGCTCCAAGGCGTGGACGGCCTCAAAACTTGGGGTACGAGAGCGCCGCAACAGATCGAAGTCTTGATGTGCCATGAGAGTCTGGCCGTCTATCGCTCGTTGCTGGAAGCGATTGCGCTGTGCAACGAAAACGCCACCGACAATGACAATGCGATCGTCAAGCAAATCCAGCGTCTGGATATCGGCAAGCACACGACGCTGCCCGGGCCGTTCGACGGGATGCAGAACGTGATTATGCCCAACGAATTGTTGGAGGCGGCGTCCGGACTGGTGGCCAATCCGTACGGCAGCATGGGGCGAGTCGTCGTGGAGGGCGAAATGCCTTCCAAGGAGTCGATCATCCTGGACGGCCGTTATGTCGACGGCTCGGGAAAACCAGTCGACGCCACGGCCGCGCAGACTGCCCCGCCGTATGCGGAATTCAAATTGATGAAGGTCCGCCTGGTGCTCGTGGTCGATCAGCGCGGCATTCCCAAGTTGATGGCGAATCTCGCCAACGCGAAGCTGGGAGTCGAAATCCACCAGGTCCGCATCAACCCGCAGGAAACCAAGGTCGTCGAGAGCGTCCGCGCCAATCTGGGAGGCTCGGCCGGTCCGGGCGGCGGATATCCTGGCGGACGTCCCGGCGGCGGCTATCCCGGGCCAGGGCCATCGGTCGGCCCTCCGGGCGGTGCTGGTTCACCGTACGGCGGTGGTGGTGGCAGCCCCTACGGGCGCGGCGGCGGCCGAGGGGAAGGTGGACCGCCTGCCGGATATGGCGGCGGCGGTGGTGGGTTGAATCAGACCGCGGGTCAGAACACGAACGACGCCACGATTGAAATCAAGGGCGTGATGTACATCTACAATCCTTACGATCCGACGAAGACCGGATCGGGCGCGGACGCTGGCGACGCGCGGAGCTTGTTTGGCTTCGCCGGCGCGACGGACGGCGCCGCCGCGGCGCCCGCGGCAACCCCGTAATAAATCGGCAAGGAACCATCTCTTAAAGAGGCCGAAAATCATGAAAAAACCCAAGGTCAAATTGGATTCGTCCAAGCTGAAAGGCGCGATCGCCAAGCACTTCGAAAAAGTGCTGTTCGCGGTCGTCGGGTTGTGTTTCGTATGGCTGGTGTATTCGGCAATGAACGTCGAACGCTTCACCGGCACGCCGGAGGATTTGCAGCAAATCTCCGCGCAAACGCAGCAGCATATCGAAGGACGCACCTACGACGAAGAGGCCAAAAAGAACGCCAATCTCGTCAGCACGGCCGTGTTTCGCGACGCGATTAAGATCAATCCGGAAGTGGAAGCGAATGGCTGGAAGCCGCTCAAGCCCGCCGACAGCCCCACGACGCGCCGTAAAGCGCCGAAGGTGATGGGGCCGATCGCGATGCGGGTCAGTGGAGGCATTGGCGCGATCGTTACCGTGGCGGATGAAGCCACGGCCACGAAACGAGCGCTGACCGCCATCGAGGAGGAGGAAGCGGCAGAACGCAAACGGGCGGAAGAAATCGCAAAGGCGGCTAGAGAGGCGGAAAACTCGCGACCCGGCGACGCCGGCGGTTACCCCGGTGGTGGCCCTGCTGCTGGCGGATACCCGGGCGGCGCTGGTGCGCGTGGCGGGGCGGGGGGCGGAGGTGGACGCGGAACAGGCGGCGGTGGTGGACGTGGTCGTGGCGGCGGAACGCCCTATGGCGGAGCGCCGGGCGCCGGACCTTATGGCGGCCCCGTCGGTGCGCCGACGACACAGCCCGAAGAAGTCGTTGAAATGCCCATGATCGTTCCGACTCCGGAACAGGTCGTCAAAGGCGTCCGTTGGATTTGCCTCACGGGCGTGGTTCCCGCCAAGGCACAATTCGCGGAATTCAAAAAAGCGGCCGGAGGCGACGCACAGCTCAGCGAGCCGCCTCGCTACTTGATGTACGAGATTCAGCGCGCCGATTTCGTCGCTGGCAAACAACCGGCCGATTCGGATTGGCAGGACGTGAACGTGATCAAGGCGCTGGCCGATTCTCGTAAGGAATGGGCCGCGACTTACGAGGAGATCGCGGATCCGGAAAAGATCGTCCCCGGACTGGCGATGCCGTTGCCGCCGCTCTACACGCGCAATTGGGGCAACGAAGTCGTGCACAGCCCGGAGATCGAACGCCTCGATCCGGCCGCGCTGATGGACCGGCGCGTCGCCCTCTACAAGCAGTTGGAAGAGGAAGAAAAGAAAGCCAAAGAAGCGGGCCAACAACCGGCCAATGACGGTTCAGGTTCGGAGCAACCGCCGGCGCAAGCGACGCCGACCAATGCGCCGACGAGCATTGAAGACGTACTTGGCGGCGGTGGACCTGGAGGGGGTGGCGGTTATGGCGGGCGACCTGGCGGTTATGGTGGCGGCGGCGGTTCGCCATACGGAGGCGGAAGCCCCTACGGCGGCCGTCCTGGCGGAGGAGGTTCACCTTACGGCGGCGGCAGTCCGTATGGAGGCCGTCCGGGCGGCGGCTCGCCGTATGGCGGCGGTGGTTCACCGTACGGCGGCGGCGGCGCGGGCGGCATGATGACCAGTTACACGCCGCCGGAGCACGCCTTGCTGCGGTTCTTCGATTTCACCGTCGATTCCGGCAAGACCTACGTCTATCGCGTGCGGTTGCGGCTCGCGAATCCGAATTACGGCCTGCCGGCCAATCAATTGGAAAGCCCGTCGTTGAAGGACGATCAGTATCTCCTTGGCGAATGGTCTCAGCTCACCGAGGCCGTCCGGGTGCCGGGCGACGACGCGTTGTTGGCGGGTAAGTCGTCCGTTTCGCGCGGCGTGTTCGACCCCATTGCCGAAGTCGTCGTGGAGCACTTCGACCAAGCCAAGGGCGTGATGGCCTCCATCGCCGACAAGGCCGAACGCGGTGAATTGGTGAATTGGGCTGCGAAAAAGATGGAATACGTCCATCCCACGAAGCCTAAGGTCGAAAGCTTCGAAAACGTGAAACTGAAAACCGACCTGACCGTGGTCGATATCCTCGGCGGCGTGCGGATCGGCAAAGCCTCGGCCAAGGAATCGCCAGGGCGCATCCTGACGATGGACGCCGACGGCAACTTCGAAATTCGTGAAGAACTGACCGATCGCACGGCGGTCGCCTCGGCCGACGCGGCGCGAAAACGTGCCGAGAAGTTCGAGGAATTGGGCGCTGGCGGCGGTTACGGGGCGCCGCCAGGCGGAAGTCCCTATGGCGGTGGCAGCCCCTACGGCGGCCGACCAGGCGGCAGTCCCTATGGTGGTCCGCCGGGAGGTAGCCCTTACGGTCCTTCGGGCGGCGAGTCGCGCGGCCGATAAGCAGTCGTACATTTGTAAATGCTGTTCTCCGGGGCGTCCTTTGGGACGCCCCGGTTCATTGACGCGGCGAGGCAATCCGTGCCCGCCCGCTGGACGATTGCCGTCGCACGCCTCAAAATGCGGCGAACGATTCTTTCGCGGACACAGGCCGAGGTTCGAGCGAATGTCCTTCAGCACCGGATTCGAAGCGTTCGTTCGAAGTGACGAGCCGCTTTACCTGCACACCTGGCTGCACATTGGCGGGCCGGCGCAATTCTTCGCCACGCCCCGCGACCGCAACGAGTTGAAATCCGTAGTCGTACGCGCGGCCGAACAAGGCCTGCCGGTCCGTCTGCTGGGAGGCGGCTCGAACATTCTCGTCCGCGACGAGGGCGTGAAAGGCGTCGTCGTGCGACTCGACGCCCCGGCGTTCGCCGAAATCAAAGCCAGCGGCGATGCGGTCCGCGCCGGGGGCGGCGCGCGGCTGGGACATGTAATGTCCGAAGCCGTCGCGCACGGCCTGGCAGGATTGGAGTCGCTCGTTGGCATTCCGGGCACGGTTGGCGGAGCGTTGCGGCTCAATGCTGGCACGCGCAGCGGCGACATCGGCCAGTGGACGAAGCGCGCCACGGTGATGAATCGCGCCGGCGAAATCATCGAGCACGAGCGCCAGGATCTGGTGTTCGCCTACCGGCAAAGCAGCCTCGACGAGTTGGTGATCCTCGAAGCGGAATTCGAGTTGGAGTCCGAGAATCCCGAAGAGTTGTCCAAGCGGATGCAAAAGCAATGGATCGTCCGCAAGGCGGGGCAACCGCTGGGGCACCAATGCGCCGGACAGATTTTTCGCAACCCGCGCGGCATGAGCGCCGGGATGCTGATCGACCAGGCTGGTCTGAAAGGGCATCGTCTCGGGTCCGCGGAAATCAGCGACCGCCATGCCAATTTCATCATCGCCGATCCGAACTGCACGAGCCGGGATGTGATCGAACTGATCGAACTGATCCGCGAACGCGTCAACGACCGTCTTGGCGTCGAATTGGAAACCGACATCGAGATTTGGTAAATCGCGACGTTCTTGGCGATCCCGCCGGTTTCGCAAATCCGGCGGACTGCAGCGATTGCCGGCGATTCACCGCGCAGATTGCGGACGCCTCGCTCGGGTGGACGATAAGTGATGCGATGCGCGGCCACGCGCTTTGAGCCCGGGTTGTTCGCGAAGATTCACCGCACTGCGACGTCCTTCATGACGACTCCCAAAAAGCAGGAATTGGCCCCTGTCGCGGATCAACCGCGACTGTTGGGCAGGCTTTTCCGAAGGGCGATGGTCCCTGCGCGTTTGCTGAGTGAGCGCACGGCGCGGCGCTGGCTGCTGATGGGGTGCTTTGTCGGAGGCTGCATTGGCCTGTGCGCGGCGATTTGGCGCAATGTCCGGGAGGACGTATTCGCGCAGGCGGAATACCAGGTGCCGATCGCGGAGCTGCACCTTCCGCGATCGCCGAGTTGGCTCAACGAGCGCGCCGATATTCGCCGCGACGTGGTCCGCGATGCGAGTCTGGAAGGCAATTTGTCGTTGCTGAACGATCGCCTGACGATCGATCTGGCCCGCGCCTTTGCGCTGCATCCCTGGGTCGAAGAGGTCACGTCGATCCGCAAATCCTTTCCGGCGCGGATCGACGCCGAAGTCAAATACCGCCGGCCCGTCTGCCGCGTGGATTTGCCCAATGCGAGCTACCTTGTCGACGCGCAAGCCGTTTTGCTCCCCATCGACGACGTACGCCCGGACGCGCTCGCGAAACTCCCACGGCTGACGGGCGTCGAAGCTCCCACGGGATTGGCCGGCGCCGTCTGGAACGACCAGCGTGTGATTGGCGGCGCGGAGATCGCCGATGTACTGAAGGACGACTGGTCGGCGCTGGAGCTAAAAGCCATCGCGCCCAAGGCGTTGCCGACGCGTTCCCCTCGTGGCACGGACTATGCGTTCGACCTGATCACCGAACAGGATCGGGTTATCTGCTGGGGATTCGCCCCGGAAGTGGAAAATGCCGATGCCGCCGCGTTGGCCTGGAAGCTGGGAGAAATCCGCGATTTCCAGCGGCAGCGCACCGCGCCGGTTCGTCGGGACAACGACCCCAGCATGACGCCGACACGTCGTGTCGAGGATCTGACCTTACAGCGCATGGACCGCGCCAGCCATTAGTGGCAGACTTCCGGCCCCCGCCGCTCGCTCGGCCCTTCTTCTTGGCGCACCTGCACTTCGCTGCGCACGATGGTCACGTGGCCCGGCGCTTCGATGCCCAAGCGCACGACGCCATCGGCGATCCGCACAACGGTCACCGTTACATCGGCGCCGATCTGAATCCGTTCATCTAAACGACGCGAGAGCACCAACATCGCGACTCCTCCTTGATGGCGAGGGCGCTAGCAAAACACCCGCCAGCATACCGGTCGCCAGCGACCCTCGCAAGGAGCGGCGCGGGCACAGAGGCCGGCGGACGGCAGCCTACGGCGGCCGCGTTAGTTACAATACGGGTATGAATCGCGACGCCGCCACGGAACTTGCCAAACGTTTTTTGGATGGAGATTTGCCGCTCGACGCTCTGCGCGCGGCATTTGCACGCGAGCAAGTCGCCGACCTGGCGGACGCCACGGTCGATCTCGACCGCCAGCGGCGGTGCGGCTATCCGGAGGTGATCTATGCCCCTGGCAAGCCGGTCGAGAGTTTGTTGCGGATCGTGGCCGAACTGATCGTACGCGAGCAGGACGTCCTCGCTACGCGATTGGATCCCGGGCAAGCCGAGGCGCTCGGCGCGCACTTCCCAGACGGCGTGTGGAACCACCGGGCGCGGACCTTTCGCCGGATGGCAGCTTCCTCGACGCCGACGCTTGGGCGCGTCGCTGTGATCACGGCCGGCACCAGCGACTTGCCGGTGGCCGACGAAGCCTGTGAGACGGCACGATGGATGCGCGTCGAAGTCGTGGAAATCAGTGACGTCGGCGTCGCCGGTCCGCACCGCTTGCCGCGCCGATTGCCGGAGTTCGCCAACGCCGACGCCATCGTCGTCGTGGCTGGCATGGAAGGTGCGCTCCCTAGCGTGGTGGGGGGCTTCGTCGATTGCCCCGTAATCGCGGTCCCGACCAGCGTCGGCTACGGCGCCAATTTCGGCGGTGTGGCGGCGCTCCTCAGCATGCTCAATAGCTGCGCCGCGAACGTTGCAGTCGTCAACATCGACGCCGGCTTCAAAGCCGGCTACCTGGCCGGCATGATCGCCAGAAAATCGCGATCCCCTGCTTGAACCGCGTCTCAGCGCCACTGCGCTTCAAATCGGCAAGACCTTACTCCGGGAGCTTGATCCAGCCGGCGCGGAAGTGGCGTTGTTTCTTGGGCGCTGCTTTGCAGTCTTCGCCGTTTACGTTGCGCGAGCCGTCGTCGCTGAGCACCCAGAGGTCGCGCCCGCGGTCGCCGAAGAACGCCACGGCTTCGGGCGTGTAACCTTCGATGCGGCCATTGGCTAGTTGCGTCGGCTTGTCGGCTGGCTCGCCGCTCCAGCGCCAGAGTTCGAACGCGCCGTCGTCGTTGAATGGTCCCGAGACGATGAGGAATGCCTTCTCGGCGGGCCAGAACTCCAGGCTGCGGATTCCACTGCCGCCCAAGTCGAGACGCGCGATCCGCCCAAGCGCGAAAGGCTGGTCGTTGATGACCTCGCCGGGATTCTTCACTTCGACGAGCAATGCCTGACCAGCCGGAACGGGATTCCGAAACGCAATCCATAGCGTGCCTTGCGGCGTAGCAGCCAGCCCTTCGATGTTCACGGCGCCGTGTTGCTCCGGAGCGAGTTGCGTGAGCTCACTCCAGCGGCAATCGGCCAGCCGAGTATCGCTCGCCAGCGCGGCTAAGAGCCCGGTCTGCGGCTTGCCGACCAGGTCGACTTTGAGGTTCGCGCCGATGCCGCTCAAACGCGTCGCAAAGAAACGATGCCGATTGGGCCGCGGTTCGCCGTCCTTGTTGTTACCGTGGGAGCCGATCCAGTAGATCAAATCGCCGATCTGGGCTGCGCCTTCCAGATCAACCTCCGGGCTGGGCTTCCCGACGCCCAGCGTCTTGTCCAACTTGAACGTCGCCACTGCCGATCCCGCACCGTCGCGCTCGAACAGCCGCAGTGTATTGTCCTCGTCGTTGGCGGCCAGGAAGTAGTTATCGCCGACAGGAATCATCGCCGAGGCGTCGCACATTTCGCGGAACTCGCGGACGTTGGACAGTTCCGCTGCCTTCGCACTCATGGAGCACAGCGCAAGCGCCGCAATGAGGAATGCCCTACTCAACGTTCCGTTCCTTTCGTTCCAACCTCGCCGTCGCGGCGGCAAGCGAAGACATGCACCTGGCGTCCGAAATACATTGTATCGCGATCGTGGCTCATGCCCAACTTCGCCGCGATGCGCAGCGAGGCGACATTCGCAGGGTCGATGATCGCAATCAGCCGCTCGAGCCCCACTTCCCGGAAGGCATAGTCGCGCACGGCCGTGGCCGCCTCGGTGCCGTAGCCGTGTCCCCACACATCGTGGGCCAGGCGATAGCCGATCTCGACTTGCTTCCCGTCGTCGAGCGTTTGCATCGACAGCCCGCAAAAGCCCAACAATCGCTCGTCATTTCGCCGTACCACGGCCCAATGCCCGAATCCGTACAGGGCGTAAGAATCGGCGATCCGCGTAAACCACGTGCCCACCGCCGTGGCGTCGAGCGGACCACTGACGCTGAACCGCATCACCTCCGCGGCGGCCAGGATGGGACGCAAATCGGCTGTATCGGACGGATCGAAATGGCGCAGGACGAGCCGCGGTGTTTCCGCAATCAGAATCGAGGGACGCGTCATCGTCACTTGGTTTCCGCCGGCGCGTCTGCGGCCTTCTTTTCCGGCCGCTCGATCACGCCGAACAAATGCCCGCCGTGATCGCCGCCATCCCAGGTGCCCGCGTATTGGTCTCCATAGACGAGCACGCGGGCCGTGAACATGCCCAAGCCAGGAACCGTGAATTTGGTCAGCGTAATGACCGGCGTGTCCCCCGCCCAAACTACGTCCAGGATCAACGGCACCGTGACGTCGTGATCGCCATACTGAATGCGCGTCGAAAACAACCACTTGCCGCTGTCAAGTTTCTTGACTTCACCCAGCGTGTATTTGTCCTCCTTGAGAGCTTGGTCGGGCTTGATTTCACCGAGCGTGAACCCGCCCCGCATCACGGCATGCGACATCGTCTTGGCGAACTTGGCCTCCAACTCCACCTGATTCGGCGTGGCCGGCACTTCGGCCGCCGGCGCCGCGGAAACCGCGCTCAGGCAAGCTAGTGTCATGGACGCCGTAAGAACAAATGCGTTTCGCATGTGACGCGCTCCCAATACGGTGAGTCGAACTGAAGATATTCTTTCAATGGAATTGTCGCACGCCGAGTGTCCGGGGGACAAGAGCGCGAAGATCGGCGGCATGGCTAACGGCGCAGCGAGTCGACAATGTTGCGATGGGCCGAACTCAGTAGACTAGGGAACCAGCGCCATTTCCACCAAGTTCGACGGGCCCTCGCGGGGAACACGATCACCGGCTGATTCTGCTCCGCTCCAAGCAAGATCTCGCAAGCGGCGGCCAACGTGTCTTCGGCGTCGCTCGGCGCTTGGCGCGGCGCGGGCTTGGCTGCGGGAAGGATCATCGAGTCGTGAAAGTTACTGCGCACCGGGCCGGGACAGACGACGCTGACGCGCACACGCTGGTCGGCTGCTTCAGCTCGCAAGGAGAGCGAAAAGCCGACCACGGCGTGCTTGACCGCCGCATAAGGAACCGTGCCGGGCACGGGGACCAATCCGGCGAGCGACGCGGTGTTCACAATCTGTCCGCCGCCGTGCTCGGCCATCCAGCGATAGGCCGCCAGGCTGCCATGCACGCAGCCCCAGAAGTTGACGTCAACGATCGTCCGCCATTGCTCGATGGAAAACTCACGGACGTCGCCGAAGCAGCCGATGCCGGCGTTGTTGAACAGGATGTCGATGCGGCCGTATTCGGCGATCGTGGTTCGCACCAACGCTTCAACCGCCGCGGCATCGGTGACATCGACGACGGCTGCAGTGGCGACACCCTGCGTCGAGCGGATCCGCTCCGCGATGGCCTCGACGGCCGCCGCGTCGCGATCCGCCAATACAACGCGCGCGCCGCGCCGCGCGAGTTCCTCGCTCAGCGCCGCGCCGATGCCTGCGCCACCGCCCGTGATGATGGCCACGCGATCGCGATAACTCCCGTCGTTAGCGGCCACGCGGCAGGCTCCTGGTGATCAAAGCGTCGCGCCAGCGCGTCGGCAACCGGTCGATCCAACGAAGCCAGCGCGAATCACGCCCGACGACGTAACATGTTCGAGGTCGCTTCGAGGTCATGGCCTTCACGATTTCATTGGCCACGCGCTCCGGTGGCAGGCCTCCGCCGCGACGCACATGGTTCAAGAGCGCCGCCATGGTGGCGTCGTAGTATTCATGCGCGTCGGCCGGCCACTCGGCCTGCACGCGTTCGCATTCGGCGATGCCTTTCTCCCAGATCGGCGTGGCGATTTGGCCTGGTTCAATCATCACAACCTCGATGCCCCACGGCCGCAGTTCCGCGCGGAGGGAATCAGACATCGCGCGCAGGGCGAATTTCGAAGCGGCGTACGGTCCCACGAACGGCAACGCGACACGTCCGGAAATCGAACTGATGTTGACGATTCGTCCGGTCGCCTGCCGCAACAGCGGCAAACAGGCCTGCGTTACTGCCGCTGGACCGAGCACGTTCACATCCAGTTGCCGGCGCAGCACGGATATCGGCGTGCACTCCAACGGCCCTCCAAGCGCGACGCCGGCGTTGTTCACCAGTCCGTATAGGCCACGGCCAGCGGCTCTCACCTGGACGCATTGCACCGCCGCATGAATCGACGATTCGTCGGTGACATCCAGCGGTAGCGTAAAAATCCGCGAAGGGCAATGTTCGCAAAGCGCATTTACATGTTCGGGAGTACGGAATCCGGCAAAGACTTCGAAGCCTTGGTCCGTCAACGCGCGAACGGTCGCCGCGCCGATGCCGGTCGAGGCGCCAGTCACCAGTACCGAGCGAAGCGCAGCGCCGGCCATCTTAGAGTGTCTCCGATAGGAATGAATCGATTAATTGCGCCGGCGTCGGGGATTGCGCGAGATACCGACTGACCGGTTCCAACAAACGCGCGTGTTGCGTCGAAGCCAGCGCAACAAGACGATCTACGTCGAGCGGCTCGTCGAGATTCAGCATCGTCGGTTCTTCGCCGAGGAAAAAGTGACGCGCTCCCAAAACGCGGATCTCGCGCAGCGCGTGCGCCAAATGCCCTGGGGCGAAGGTGAAGACGGTCCGCTGATGGATCACGCGGCCCAGCATCGAGGCGGAAAACAGATTCCAATAGAACACGTGCTCGGCATCGTACAGCAGGAGCATGAACCGCAGATAGCCACACCCCGATAACGCAATGAGATTCGCCGGCGCGATGCCGGTCGCCTGCACCGCTTGCAAGCACGCCGCCGGGGCAATCAACACCGGCTGCCGCCCGGCTTGTTCCGTGTCGCGCAATCGTGCGGCCAGGTCGATCGCGAAGGCCGTGCGGCCGATCGCCGCCGCTTGAATGGCGTCGTCCTCGGGCGAAAGGATGAATAGCCAGCGCCGCCGGTCGCTGTCGATCGCGCTCCAAGTGGATAGCCTCGCGGCGCGGCGTCCTAGTTTGGTCGCGCTGTAGACTTCGCTCGGATTGAAATACGATCCATGTCGTCGGTTCGAGTTGATGCCGTCCGGCGCCAAGTAAACGTGGAAGGCGTCGGCGAACGCCTCCGACAACCAACGAAAATGGTCCGCCAACATCGGCGCGGCGGCAAAATGCGTCTGAAACAACGCGCCGCCGCGAGCGATCAGTCCCAGCGAAGGGTCGCTGGTGACTGTGCGAATCCCGCGGCCGCGCCACTCAGCCAGCAGGCCCGCGAGCGCTTCCTGCGTCAACAACTTGTTGACGACAAACAGATACCCGGAGAACAGCATCAAGATGTCAGGCCGTTCTCGATCAACGATCTCGGCCAACTCGCTGGCCGTGCGATACGCGTGAGCCGGCACTGGCAGCATGCGCTCATTGACTTGATGCAATCGCGGCGGCAGCGCGAACACGGAGGTAAACGGCGCGCCGGCGATGAAATACAACGCGTTGAACAACTCGCCGTAGTCTTGGGAGAGGACGAACAACAACTTGGGCGGCGAACTATCCATGGTGGATCGCCAGTTGCTCGTGGATCGTCTCGACGAGCACGCGACACGCTTGCCCGAGATGCTCCAGCTCAATCGTCACCGCCGGCAGCAATCGCACGAAACGACCGTTACTGCCAATCGCGACGCCCCGGCGATAGACCTGCGCCAGTAGCCGCTTCATTTCGACGTGATCCGGAAGTTCCAACACCCACAGTGCCCCGCGTCCGCGCAGTCCGACGCCCAGTTCACGGAGCGGCGCTAGTTCGCGTTCGATGATCTCGGCGATTGCAATCACGCGCGCCACAACATTGATCGCGTTTAGCTCATTCAGCGTGGCGGCGACCGCCGCACACGCGAGCGCGTTTCCCGCGAAGGTGCTGCCTGGAAGCATGCCGGGTTCGATCGCAATGGACCGATTTACAACCACGCCAGAAACCGGAAAGCCTGCGCCGAGAGCCTTGCCGATCAATACGACATCCGGCAGGATGTCGACGGATTGAAAGTAGAAGTTGGCGCCCGTGCGGCCGAAGCCTGTCAAGATTTCGTCGAAGACGAGCAGCGTGCCGTATTCGCGACACATTTTCGCCAGCGTGCGATAGAACGCCGCCCTCGCCTCGTATCCGCCATGGGAACCGAGCAACGGTTCGACCAACACGGCCGCGACGTTTCGTTCACGCAATACGTCGTCGAAGCTTGCGACGATATCCATTTCGTCCGCCTGGTCCACAAACGGAAGTCGCATTAACTCCGGCGCGTCGAGATTCCAGTCGTTACCCCACCCGAGCGCCGCAGTGGCGAGCGACTTGCCATGCATGGAGTGTTCAAAACCGACGATCTTCTTGCGCCCCGTGGCGACGCGCGCCATCCTCGATACAAACTCGGCGGCTTCCATGCCAGTGCTATAGAAGCCGGCCAGGCGATGTGACGGCGGAAAAAGCGATTCGACCGCCGCTTGCGCTTGTTCGCGAATGGGCGTCGAGATGGCGCCGGTGTTCCAGATTTGGCGCAATTGTTTGGCGATCGCATCGCCCACGACGGGATTCGCGTGCCCGAGCCACGCCGCGCCATGCGCGCTGAAGAGATCGATGTACGCGCGCCCGGCCTCATCGAAGAGCCGATCGTTTTCGCCCCGGGCGATCAGGAATCGATCGGCGTTGTCAGTCACGACGCTGGCCCTCCAGGTGGGCTTCAATCCACTCAGCCGCGCGCGCGGCGCCGTCTTCCCGAAGCAATCGTTCACGCCAATTCATGGCGGACGCGGCGAGCGTGTCGTCCGTTGTCGCCGTCTCGATGCAGGACGCCAGGCCGGTTGGCGTCAACGCGTCGGCGGCCAGCACGCCGGCGGCCAGCCGTTCGCGCAGCAGGATCTCGCCGAACACGCGTTGGCAAGCGACTTGAGGCAGAATAATCGACGGCTTCCCAGCTCGCAACACGGCCGCCAACGTGCCGACGCCTCCATGATGCACCACGGCCGCCGCGCCCGCGAACAGCAGTTCATACGGGGCTTCGTCGATCACGAGAATGTTGGGCGACGCGATCTCGTCGAGTTCTTCCAACGACCAGCCACGCACAACGATGCCGCGACGGCCGCTCAACGCGAGAGCTTCGACAATGCACCTGGAAATCGCCCGAGGATCGGCAAATGCCATCGACCCAAGCGTGATCACGATGGGCGCGGGGCCTTTCGCCAAGAACTCCTGCACGCGCGGCAGTAGCGAGTCTTTGTCAGCATGGTCCGGCGACGTCCAGAAGCCCGTGAAGCGATAACGGGCGTCCCAGCGGTATTCCGGATCGATCAACGCCTGGGGCATCGCCACGAGGTCGAGCACTTCCGCGCGCTGGGCGCCGAATCGGGGCAAATCGTCAATCTGCAATGGCGGATCGTAGGTTACGGAGACGCCCGGCAGCACGTTCTCCCCGCGACGCAGCACCAGTTTCAGATTGTTGATGAAGACATCCGTCTGCTTCGTCAACGGCGCGATGGCCTGAATCGCCGCCCCGAGTTGCGGGCGCAGCCAGGCTTCATAAAAAGACCTAGTCCGTTCGACAAGATTCGTCGAGCGGCCGGCCTCGCGCAAGGCCGCGACGAGTTGTTCCCTGGTGCCGGCATTTCCCGCCGCGGCGAATTGCAAACCCGCGCGCTCCACCGCTGCGGCGTTGAACGGTGAACTGGCGACGGTGACTTCATGACCTCGCGCGGAGAGCGCGCGGCCCAAGGTCAGGAAAAGCTCCAGATCGCCGCGCGTGCCGAGCGTCAGGATGAGCGCGCGCATCGCCGGGAATTCCGTCCAAGTCGTGCGCGGCACGTTGCCGCGATGCAAACGCCGATTCCGGCCAACGTAATGGTGCCTGGCTCCGGCACCGCGACCAACACCTTGGCCGTGCCCAGCACGATTGTGTCGTCGAGTACGTTGCCTTGGCCATCGACGAACAATTGCTCGGTGGGAAAGTGTGGCGCGAGGCTCAGCGTGAGGTCGTAGGAATCCGGCGCGAGCGCCAGGTTCTTGAGCGTCACCGTGGCGAGCAGGCTGTCTTGATAAGGTGTGAACGTAACCTGATCGATGTTTCCCTCCGCCCCGGCGAGACCGGGGCCCGATGTGATGCTCGCGCCGGCGGCGAAGGCGAAGTAGTTCAGCTCCGCCGGCACGACCAGTCCGTCGACGGACGCCTTGGCTCCATCGAAGTCGAATTGCCAGCCGTAGCTGACCAGACCGTTGGCGACGGCGTCCGCGGCGGCCGTGGCGACATCGCCGTCGATCAGCACTTGCACGTCGAACGACTCGCCCGGCGCCACCTGGTAGATGCTCTGATCGAACAGCAGGCCCGGCTCGGCCACGGCGGCCTGCGGTGCCAGCAACAGTGCGCCGACAATCGTCATCAAGCCAAGAAGACTACGATTCATTCGAAGGGTGCCCATCATGTTGTCGCCTCGCTCAAAAAGCTCGCCAGCGCCGGCGGAGATTCCACTGAAAACTGAACACTGAAAACGTCAAACTCCGCCCGCCAACACGCTAACAGACCGGCACACAAATAGCAACAATGCGGGATTTTTCACTTTGCAGATACGAGTTGTCGCCTCGACGGTCCGATTTGCCTACCGGGGCGGCAGCGTGAGCACCAGCGCCGTGAGCGAACAGACGTTCAGGATCATATGCAGCAAAATGGACGGCAACGCCCGGTGGGTCCTCTGGTAGAGGTATCCCAGCCCGCAGGCGAAAAAGAAAATCGGAATGAAATCCAAGTTGGGCGACCGGGGATCCACGTGTACCGAGGCGAACACGGCGGCGCTGATCGCGATCGGCAGCCACCCCCCGCGCGGCGCGCGGACCGCCGGCGCATATTCGTCCGCCGTCTCGCCGTCCGGGCTCAGGTCGTGGACCGCCGCTTCGTCCGGCGGCGGGGCATGACGGTGAACGAGCACGCGTTCGAGCCAACCCTGGAAGATGACGCGGAAAAACAATTCCTCCCAGATCGGCGCCCACAGCCCGGCGGTCACCAGAGCTAGCGGACGTAAGAACATATCGTTGGATTCCGTCAGGGCGCGAATCAACGGATGTGGTGCGTCATTTATTTGATGCAGCAACGCCTGGAGCGCGTACAGCGGCGGCAGAAACGCCACGGCAGCGATGAGCGCGATGCCAAGGTCGCGGCCAGCGTGCGTCGTGACCAGTCCCCAATCTTCTGGCGTAGCGCCGTAGAGCCATCGAAAGCCGATCAGCGCGGCGAGTAGCGCTGTCAACTGCGAGACCACGAGTGTCAGCAACTTGGCGGATGTGATCAGTTCGGCATCGTCGGCGACGGGCGCACTCCGGCGTATCGTCTCGGATGGCGCATCCACGTCCAGGGAGAACACCTTCGTGATGTCCACATCCGCATAGAGGAGGGAGAACGCCGTTATCGCCATGAATGAGACCAGGGCCAGTACCAACAGCCCGACGATCGTCCAGGGAACTGGCCGGCGCGGCTCGTAAGGCAAAATCGGCTGCCCTTCAACCGCGCGCCAGCCGAGGCGAATCCAGAGCGTCAAACTGCCGCTCACGAGCAACGCGACCACGACGACCGCCAGCAGGCGGGGATCCCAAGCGTCCGCGGTTGTTTGCCACCAGCCCAACATCGATCGCTCACCTGCGAATGAGCCGCGCGGCGGCGAAAATGTATTCCACGCCGGACCACACCGTCAGTCCCACCGCGGTCCAAATGGCGCCGCGCAGGGCATAGAGAAACATACGCTGCAATTCCGGATCGACGCTCGCGCCGCGCGAGAGATAGTGGAGATAGCCGAGACTCATACCGGCCGCCACGCACTGAAACACCATCTTCAACTTGCCCGACATGCTGGCGGAAAAATCAGCGCCTTGTTGTTCCAAGTACCCGCGCAAGGCCGTAACCAGCAACTCGCGCCCGACGACGACGACCGCCATCCAGGCCTTCAGTTCGGACAGCGGTTCGGCGACCAAAAAGATAAACGTCCCGCAGATGATCACCTTGTCGACGAAAGGATCGAGGATTCTTCCCAACACCGTGACCAGTCCATACCGCCGGGCGATAAAGCCGTCGAGCCAATCCGTCGAGGCGGCGACGATGAACACGATCGTCGCCGGCAGAAACTGTTTGAAGGCGATCAGCACGAAGAGCACGATCGACAGCAACAGCCGCGAGACCGTCAACTGATTCGGCACGTTGACGATCGTCGAACGGTTGGACGTCGGCTGGTCAGGCATGGGGAGTTTGAAGTTTTCAGTGTTCAGTTTTCAGTGTGACGCTACACACACGCGCGTGTTGTGGCACGGTCTCCTGACCGTGCCACTTTGGGCAAGCGTGTAAGGAACTGGAGACCTTCGGTCGGACCGGTGGCACGGTCGGGAGACCGTGCCACAACAATTCACCACAAGAATGCATCGCAACTCATCACACATCACTCCGCACTCATCACTTTCCTCGCCCCCTCCGTGCCTCCGTGGTGAACTCCTATCTCCCCTTACCTACCGCCGCGGCGACCAGGTCGTAGCCTTGGCTGGCGACGATTTCGCACGGCACGATTTGGCCTGGCTTCAATTTCTTACCCGTGACGTAGACGACTCCGTCGATGTCCGGGGCGTCGGCGTAAGTGCGGCCGATGAAGGCGTTTGGTTCGCCGGGCACCGCCGAGTCAATCAAGGCGTCCATCTGCCGGCCGAGTTGACGTTCGTTCCAGGCGAAGGCGACTTCCTGTTGTTCAGCCATCAATCGCTCGCGGCGTTCTTCTTTGACTTCATTCGGCAAATGGCCGTCGAGCTTCGCGGCCGGAGTGTCAGGCTCAAGTGAATACGTGAACACGCCGAGGCGTTCGAACTGTTGCTCGCGCACGAAGTCGACCAATTCCTCGAACTGCGCGTCGGTCTCGCCGGGGAATCCGGTGATAAACGTGGTGCGCATGACCAGGCCGGGGATCGCGTCGCGCAGCTTCTTGAGCAGCACCTCGGTATCTGCGCGATTCACGCGGCGCTGCATCCGTTTGAGTGTCGCGTCGTTGATGTGCTGGAGCGGCATGTCGAGGTACGGCACGATCTTCTTGGCGTCCGCCAACACGCCGATCAACTCATCGGTGAAGTACATCGGATACAGGTACAGCACGCGAATCCAATCCAGGCCGTCGACGCGGTCCAGCTCGCGCAGCAATTCCGCCAGGCGCGGCTCGCCGTAGAGATCTTTGCCGTAATAGGTGGTGTCCTGCGCGACGATGTTCAACTCGCGGACGCCATCGGCGGCCAGCTCTTTGGCCTCGGCGATGACTTCCTCCATCGGCTTCGTGGCATGCTTGCCGCGCATCTTCGGAATCGCGCAGAACGTGCAGAGCCGGTCGCAACCTTCGGAGATTTTCAGGTAGGCGAAATGCCGCGGCGTGATCCGCAACCGCGCGCGATCCGACAGCGGGCGGCTCGGCGCGGGATTAAAGACGGTGCGCTGTTCCTGCAAGCCGCCGATCAAACGATCGGCCACCTTTGTCACGTGATCGCGGCCGAAGACGCCGACCAGTTGATCGATGTCGGGGCACTGCTCCAGCAAGGATTGCTTCTCGCGCTCCGCCAGGCAGCCGGAGACAATCACGCCGCGCGTCCGTCCGCGTCGCTTGAGGTCGAGCATTTCGTGAATCGACGCGAACGACTCCTGCCGGGCTTGCTCGATGAAGCCGCAGGTGTTGACGATCACAAAGTCCGCGCCGTCCGCCTCCTGCACCAGCCGGTATCCGTCCAGTTGCAACAAGCCGAGCATCCGCTCGCTATCGACCAGGTTCTTCGGGCAGCCGAGACTCACAAACGCGTAGGTGCCCTTCACCTGGCCGTCGCCCGCAGCAGGCTTCGACTTAGGTTCAGGACGGGAATCGACAATCGGCAACGAACTGGAAACAGACATGCGGGCTCGGGTGTTGGGATGCGAAAGACAATCGACGCAATGCAGTTGCTAGTTCTGATTCGTCGGCACTTCGGTGTAGGAAATATGTTCGATGAGCATCAACGAGACGGTCTCCCATCGATCGAGCAAGTCGGGTGAATCCGCAACAAACGTGAAAATCACTAGGAAATTTCTCCCGACGCGGGCCAATTCCGGATGCTTAACGTCGAACACGTTGCCGCTCGCCAGATGGATTCGAAATGGTCGGAACGGCTCCGCCTTCAGGTATCGCAAGACTTCTTGCGGCGTCAACATTTTGGTTTTCCTTAACTTGCTAGTTTGGAAAGGCGCTACGCAATCCATGATACGGACAAACTTGCGACGGCGTATTCCTCTAATCATCAATGAACATCACGATTCATTGCGTCGCCGGTGGGGGCGGCGGCGGCTGTTCCGCCCGGCCGCGCAACCGATCGCGCAAGCGGCGTCGCGGCGCCGGCTGTTCCGCGGGCTGTGCGTCCGGTGGTTGCTGTTGCTCGGCCGCCTGGCGTTCCGCTTCTCGTTGCTTGCGGCGTTCGTTCCACCAGTTGAGGATCTCCCCATTGCCCACCGGGAGATTATCCAACACTTCGGCGGCATCGATGCCAGCCTCGCCCGTGGCTTCTGGTTCTGTCTCGGGCGCGGACTCGCCTGCGCCTCCCGCCGATCGTTTCGCCCACAGCGTGCCGGCGGATTGAAACAATTTCATCCAGTTGGCGTTGCCGGAAGCGATCTGACCTAGTTCCACCTTGGGTTCGGCGAACGTGCCGCGAATCGGCACATGCAAATTCTGATTGCCGAGGGCGCTCAAGATCGGCCGTTTCTCGCTTTCGCCGAGCGCGAGAATCACCTCCGCCGTTACGTCGAGCGTTTGATCGAAGCCCACCGAGCCTTCCGTCCGCACGCGCACCTGCGGGACGCCGAACTCCAACCCTGAGTGCGTGACGCGCTCGTCGGCCACGGCAAACTGAATGACCGAATTGTTCGCCAATTGAAAGCGCGTCGGGGCTTGGAGCGTGGCCAAGAGATCGGTCAAGCTTTGCGTGAGGATGCCCGGCCCCACACTGACATCGTGGATCGTCAACGCTCCGCTGAGATTCAACTTGCGCGGCAGATCCAGCGGGATGGCGCCTTCCTTAAGATCTACGCTCACCGCGCCTTCCGGCGACGTCGCACCGGCCAGCGGCGGCAGCACGTATTGAAGCACGTCGTTGCAAAGGCCCGGCGTCAGTTCCGTGCGATCGAGCAACTTGCATTGCTTCACCAGCAACTGCGGCGTCCCGTCCTTACCTTCCGCCGCGGCAGCCGACTCGATGCGACCCAGAAAATTGATGTCGCCCGCTTGCCAGTCGCCCGACGAATCCTCGGTGCGGACGTGAATTTGCAAATCAATCAATTCGATATCCAACGTGTGTCCGCGCAGCCGGTCGACCAGATTGCCGCTCGTGCGCAGGCTGCCGAAGACGTCGCGCAGATTCGTGCGGCGATCTTTCGTGACGACCACGTTCACGCGCGGGTCGCGCAATCGTAGGCGGCCAAGATCTGCCTTGTTGGAGACCATGTTCCAGAGCGTGGTATTGAATTGAATCTCCGGCACTTCCACGACTGCCGCGCCGGCCTTGTCGCGAATCACCAGTTCCGAAACCGACACCGGGGTGAACCAACCGAACGTCGCTTGCTCGGCCGAGATGCTGCCGTTCAGGCCTGGCAGCGCGGCGGTCAGCAGTCGCTGGCGCAACGGGCCGAACTGGGCGATCGTCGGCGCCAGCGCGATGGTCAACAGCACAATGCCCGCGAGCTCCGCGGAGCGACGAAGCCAGCGCCGCTTGGCTTTGGGAACGGCCACGGCTTCCGGCTGATCCGGATGTTCCATCGGAGACCTCACCCGATTGATGGCCGTGCGCCCACCGCCGACCTGGTCAGTCGGAGATGGCCTCTTTGACAGGCTGAACGAAATGCGGTGACTTCTGCGAGGCGGACAAGTCCTGGGCCTTCTTATCGGCCGCGGCCCGCTCGCTGTACTCGAACATGGCGACCCGCTTCATGGATTGATTAAACACTCCCCAAAAGGCCTTGAGCCGGACCTCTTTGGGCGTTTTCGCACGACTTTTGCGAACCGTGGCCTTCTTCGCAGGTTTCACCTTCGCGGGCGCAGCCTCACCGGATTCGGCCGCGTCATTAGCCGCACGCAACTCCTTCCGATTCAACACTTTGCGAGCCATTAAGTCACTCACTTTCAGCACATTGAAAGGCCGCGAAAAGCACCACCCCAGTCCGCACCGCCAGCCGGCCCGGGCGAACCGATCCCCTATTGTAACGGAGCGCGGGCCGCTGGGCCACTGGGGGCGAAGGGGGTTGTCATGCTTGTCTTGGATACAATCGGGGAATGCGATTGCCCCGATTTACTCTCCGCGAGCTATTGGTTGGCGTCGCCGCCTGGGCGATGCTCGCGGCAGTTGGATCGTGTGTATACAAAGCCATACCGAATTCCGTAACGCGAGCAGAAGTTGCGCAATTGCAGACGGGAATGACAAGAGTCGAAGTCATTGAAATTCTCGGCGAACCAGACAACGCGGACGACTGGGTGCGCGATGGGAAGCGATATGAAAGGTGGGGCTACGGCATCTGGGGTTGGCTAGTCACGTTTGAAGACGATCGGTTTGTGCATGCGGAGCCGTTCTAGTTGGGCGATCCCGTCGGCAGCTCGGAAGGATGTTTAGCCGTCCTGCCACCAGTGGACGCAGCCAGTGGCGGCGCATAAGCTGGGTCGGCATTGAATCCATCTCCCCAAGCCGATGGTTCCTCCGTGGCCGCCTCCCTCCCCACCCGCTTCATCGACGACCTCCGCCGTGCCCTCGGCACGGAAAACGTCCTTTCCGCTCGGAGCGATTTGCTCGTTTACGAGTGCGATGGGTTCGTGATTGAAAAGAACTCGCCGGACGTGGTGGTGTTTCCGCGGTCGACGGAGGAGGTCGCGCAGATCGTGAAGCTCTGTCGGCAATATGAAGTGCCGTTCGTGCCGCGCGGAGCGGGCACGAGCCTTGCTGGCGGGTGCCTGCCGGTCGGCGGCGGCGTGATGATTGTCGTTACGAAGATGAAGGAAATTCTGGAGATCAACACCCGCGATCGCTACGCCGTCGTGCAGCCCGGCGTGGTGAATGTCTGGCTGACGCAGGCGCTCAAAGGGACGGGCTTTCACTACGCGCCGGACCCGTCGAGCCAAGGCGCCTGCACGATCGGCGGCAACGTGGCCACCAACTCCGGCGGTCCGCACACGCTCAAGTACGGCGTCACGGTGAATCACGTGCTGGGCGTGGAAGTCGTGATGGCCGACGGCACGGTCGTGCAATTCGGCGGGCCGGCTGAGAATAATCCCGGTTTGGATCTCACCGGCGTGATGATCGGCAGCGAAGGGACGCTCGGCATCGCCACCAAGGTCTGGGTCCGCCTGACGCGCGATCCGCAAGGTTGGCGGACCATGCTCGGCGTGTTCGATTCGGTCACCGACGCCACGAACGCCATCAGCGAAATCATCGGCGCCGGAATTGTGCCGGCGGCGCTGGAGATGATGGACCAGGGCATCCTGGTCGCCGTCGAAGAAGCGTTTCACTTCGGCTTTCCGCTCGACGCCCAGGCGATTTTGCTGATCGAAGTCGACGGGCTCGAAGCCGGCCTCGACGCGCAGCGCGATCGCATCGTCGAACTGTGCTTGAAGTCCGGCGCGCGCGAAGTCCGCCAGGCGAAAACGCCTAAGGAGCGGCAACTGCTCTGGAAATGCCGCAAGCAAGCCTTCGGCGCGGTGGGGCGATTGAGCCCGAGCTATTGCACACAAGACGGCGTGGTGCCGCGCACAAAACTGCCGGAGATTTTGCGGAGCATCATCGCCATCGGCGAAAAATACCAACTGCGGATCGTCAACGTCTTCCACGCCGGCGACGGCAACATTCATCCGATCTTGCTGTTCGACGAGCGCGACGCCGCACAAGTGGAACGCGTGCTGGAAGCCAGCAACGAAATCCTCCAGGCCTGCCTCGATTGCGGCGGCAGCGTGACCGGCGAGCACGGCATCGGCGTGGAAAAAATCGGCTTCATGCGCAAGATGTTCACCGAAGACGACCTGGATGTGATGGGCCGCTTACGCAACGCCTTCAATCCCACGGGACTACTTAGCCCAGCCAAGATGCTGCCCGTCGCCGGCGCGTGCGGGATGGAGCAGAAACACCCGGGGAGGAGAGCCGCGCTCTAATGTCGAAGTTCTAAATCCGAATGTCGAATCAAATCCGAATGACTGAATGTCGAATGATTCGTTGACCGCGGTCCACTTGGAACCTCATTCGTCATTCGGCACTTTAGCATTCGAGCTTCATTCGACATTCGGATTTCGAGCTTCGACATTCCTCACCAAACTCAATAACCAATAGAAACTCATCCCCATGCATCTCGACTACCTCGCCATCGGTCTCCGTTGGATTCATATTCTCTCCGCCGCCACGACGATCGGCGGGGTGATGTTGATTCGCTTCGCCTTGCTGCCGGCCGCCGACGCCTTGCTGGACGATGCGCGGCGCAAGTTGCACGACGGCGTCCGCGCGCGTTGGAAGCTAGTCGTTCACGCCGCGATCGGCCTGCTTTTGCTGTCCGGCTTCCTCAATTTCTTCATGTACAGCCTGGGCATGTTCCCGTCCGGTAGCCCGGAATCGAAGCTCTACAACGCGCTCTTTGGCGTGAAGGCCCTGCTCGCCTTTGGCGTGTTCGGCCTGGCCGAGGTGTTGGTCGGCTCGTCACCGCTCGCTGAAAAGCTGCGCGCGAAGGCGAAGACTTGGCAAACGGTGAATCTCGTCCTGCTCGTCCTGATCGTCTGCCTGTCCGGCGTGATGAGCCGGATGCACACCACGCCGAACAGCGGCCTGACGATCGTTGCCACCGAGACTGTCGCTCCGTAAAAAAGTTGAAGTTCGGCGCTTGACAAGCACGATACGTTTGTTCAGTATACTGCGGGCTGACGCGGTACGAAAGTTTTTCCCTTTTGGAGGCACTCCGATGAAGCGGCAATGGATGACGTTAGCGAGCGTGGCGGTGGCATTTTTGGCGGCATCGCCAGCACTTGGGCAGCAGCCTGAGTTGCCGAAGCCGGGACCGGAACACGCAGTCCTGGCCGAAACCGTCGGCTCATGGGAATGCACCGTGAAGCCCGAGGGAGCGCCGGAATCGAAGGGAACCAGCGTCAGCAAAATGGCCCTGGGCGGGCTGTGGCTTTGCACCGAGTTCGTCGGTGATTTCGCCGGCATGCCCTTTGAAGGGCGCGGGCTGGACACCTTTGATCCGGACAAGAAGCAGTATCGCAGCATCTGGGTCGATTCCTTCGGGACGAGCCCTGTGCTGCTGTTCGGCGATTATGACAAGGCGACGAAAACCCTCACCATGACGGGCAAAGGCCCGGGCACGAACGGCGCCGAGACCGATTACAAGAGCGTCACGGTCCATACCGATAAGGATCACCAGACGTTCAAGATGTACACCGTCGACGGCGGTAAAGAAGCGCTGATGCTGACTATCGACTACGCGCGCAAGAAGTAGCCGCAAATCTTGTCGTGTTCGCCCTCTTCCCGGCCGTGCGCGCATGGTCGGGAAGGGGGCGCTTTTTTACGGACTGCGCCGAGATTTGTCCGCCGAACTATGGCGGGCGGCAGTTCGATCGGGCAGAATTCGCGAGTTGGCTGGTCTTTCTCTCATTCGCTCCCACGCCCACAGGATTTATGAGGCTCTCCAATGAAGCGGCAATTGATGGCGTTGTTGTGTCTGTTCTGTGCGGCGACGTATGCGACGGCCCAGGAGCCGGCCCTGCCGCAGCCTGGCCCCGAGCACAAGTTGCTGGCCGGAACGGTCGGCACTTGGGACTACGAACTCAAGATGGAAGGCGCCCCGGAAACGTTCAAAGGCACGTCGGTCAGCAAAATGGACCTGGGCGGCCTCTGGTTGGTGACGGAGGTCGCAGGGGATTTCGGCGGCGTGAAGTTTCACGGAAAGGGCCTTGGCGGCTACGACACGGGCAAGCAGAAGTTTGTCAGTCTGTGGGCCGATTCCATGTCGACCGCCCCTGTGGTGTTGGAAGGGGAGTACGACGCCAAGGCCAAGACGATGACCATGACCGGCGAAGGCCCTGGCATGGACGGCAAACCCACGAAGTACAAAGAAACGACGACCTACTCAGACAAGGATCATCAGACGTTCAAGATGTATCAGTTCAATGGCGATAGAGAAGCTCTCAAGATGACCATCGAGTACACGCGCAAAAAATAGTCGCGAATCTCGTCGTGTTCGCCCTCTTTCCGGGCGTGCGTGCATGATCGGAAAGAGGGCGTTTTTTCTTCGCCTGGCTGGGGATTTATCCGCTGAACTCTGGCGGGCGGCAGGTCGATCGGGCACAATACGCGAGTGGTTGGTTTCCCTCTCGTTCGCTCCCACGCCCGCAGGATTCATCATGTCCGCCCCGCTGGAACTACTCTCGCTGAATCATTTGTCGTTCGAGGTGAAACGGCTGGAGGCCTCAGTGACTTTTTACCGCGACATCCTCGGCTTCACGGAAATGCCGCGGCCGGACCTTGGCTTCGCGGGCGCTTGGATCCGGAACGGCGCGGCGTGCATTCACCTGATCGAAAAGCCGTCGCTGCCGGAGCCGGGCCCCACGATCGACCCACGCGGCAACCACACTGCGTTCGAAGTGAAGAGCGCGGCGGAAGTCAAAGCACGTCTCGACGCGGCCAGCATCCCCTATCGCGCGAACGAACTCCGCGGCACGCCGATCACGCAGGTCTTTTTCCGCGACCCGGACGGATACCAGATTGAAGTGGCGGACTATAGCGTAGGCAAATGACGAATGTCGAATGCCCGAATGGTGTGTTAGCACGCATCGGCATTCGTCATTCAGTCATTCGAACTTGATTCGACATATAGATTTAGAAATTCGACATTCACTCCCAGCAGCGCCAACGGAGCAAACGCACGTAGCGCTGAAACGGCGCTCAATGCATGGAGCGCAAAAAAAAGGCCCCCGGAACGATTGGGTCCTAGGGGGGCGGAGGACACCAAGCGTTTCCGGGAGCGATTGGTCGATGCGCCACGAGGGCGATCGTGATGAGCGAGGAAAGAAAGCTCGCGTCCCGGAATGCGGACGAAGAGCGTTCCGTGCTCGTCATCGGTCGGCGTTGTGCGAAGCGTACCGCCCGCCTCCATGCCGGCGGCCCCGCCCCGTGGCCCGCAGGAACGCCGCCGAAGCGGTATTCCCGGATGCGGGCCCGTCCACGTGGATTACGATATTCCGTGTTGATTGTTGCCTGGCGATTCGCGGGCTGTCGACCGCCGTTGCGAACCGTGCGGGGGGAGAATAGGACATCGTCCCGAGGCGGTCAATGTCGGTTTTTTCACTTCCGCGATTTTTCGCAAATCGGGTCCTGCGCGGGCTTCACCACGGAGTCACGGAGGGAGGAAGGATGCCATTTGGAATTCATAACTCGATGGAGCAATTGACAGAATTCAATCACCTGCCATGGTTACTTCCGGTGTTCCCTTCTTCTCCTCTCCTCCGTGCTCTCCGTGTGCTCCGTGGTGAATCCTCCGGAGTAGCGCCCGCTGATGTTTGACCTAGAGCAACTTCGCCGTCACGTCTGGCTTCGCGAGGTTGAATTCCATGACGCGATCGAGTCCACTAACGTCCGCGCCGCGGAGTTGGCGGCAGGTGGCGTCGTCAATTGCCCGCAACTCGTGTTAGCGGCGGGGCAATCGGCCGGCAAGGGCCGCGGGGCGAATCGCTGGTGGTCGAGCGCCGGCGCGTTGACGTTCTCGCTGCTGATCGAGCCGGAAGCGTTAGGTCTGCGCAGCGAGCAATGGCCGCGGACGTCGCTCTGTGCGGCGCTCGCGGTGCGCGATGCCGTTGACAACCTTGCGCCGGCCGACGATTGCGGCGTCAAATGGCCGAACGACGTCTACCACTCAGGGCGAAAGATCTGCGGCGTGCTCGTCGAAGCGCCGCCGCGCAAGCAGGACGCGCCGCATCGATTGGTGATCGGCGTCGGCGTGAACGTGAACAATTCGCTGGTGGCCGCTCCCATTGACGTGCAAGCTCTGGCGACATCGCTCGTGGATCTCACCGGCCGACCACACAACCTCACCGAAGTGCTGTCCGATATTCTGTCGCGACTCGCGGAGAATCTCGCGCAGTTGGCCGGCGAGGCGACGGAGTTGCCAGAACGTTGGCAACGCCACTCGTTGCTCGACGGGCGCACAGTGACCGTCGACCTGGCGACGCGCAAGGTAACCGGCTATTGCCTCGGCATCAACGCGCAAGGAGCGCTGGATCTCGCGACGGAGTTCGGCGTCGAAGCGATTCACGCCGGCGTGGTCAGCAATATTTCGCCAGCACTTCGCACCGAGTAGCTGTCGTCGCTGTTGCAGCCAAGCCCAGGGAAGGCCCTCGCGGACGAACTATCTACTACGATTTCGGTGGCCTTCCCTGGGCTTAACGCGCGGCGCGCCGAAGAACTTCGCACGCTTGCCAAACACTCGTCACTCCGCACTCATCATTTCCCCTCCGCGACCGGCGGCGCTAGCGTCCGTTGATGCTTCACCGGCGCGACGGCGTGTTGCGCGGCGTAGGCAGTCTCCGCGAGCAACTGATCGACGCGGCTGCGGAAGAAGGCGAACGCCGCTAGCGACGGGATCGCCACGACCAGCCCTTGCACCGTGGTGACGAGCGCCAGATAAATTCCTTCGGCCAGGTCCGCCGCTTGGGCCGCCCCTTGGCTGATCGCCACTTGCCGGAAGGCCATCACCATGCCGACCACAGTGCCGAGGAGGCCCAGCATCGGGGCCAGGCTGCCGATCACCGAGAGAAATTCCACCTTGCGAAACAGCCGCGCGGATTGCTCCGCCAAGGCGTCTTCCATGCCCTTCTCGATCGCCGGCCAACCTCCATCCCGCTCGGCCAGTCCCGCCTGCACGACGACGGCCAGCACGCTCGGCTGCAACTTGCCAAGCTGCTCCGCTCGGGTGTACTGCCCCGCGGCGAGTTGCTCCCGAAGTTGCTCCGCCAGTCCCACCGGCATCAGGACCTTGGCCCGCAACGTCATCGCCTGCTCCACCATCAGGGCCACGGCGCCCAGCGACATGAGCACAATGACATACCCAATCGTCCCGCCGGCATGGACGATTTCGAAGAAGGAGTGGCCTTGGGGCGAGGCGGTGGATTCGCTCGATGCAGGCGGCGTGGCCGACTGAGCATCCGCGACCGAGCCAAATGCGAACGCAATGATGATCGACAGCAATGCCAGGCGGTAGAATCGATAGATCGCGGCCATGCATCAACCGATTGGCGAGCGTCGACGTGGTATCCCCAGCCAACGCATTGTGTACTCGAGTGGCGGCGGAACGCTAGCCGCATTTAAGATTCCGGGCAGTCCTTGGGGAATCGCACGACCTACCTCAGTCCCCATCGCCTTTGAGTCCCTCCCAGCCTTCGGCCATCGATCGACCGCGCAATTCGCAGCCGATCACGACCCGGCCCAAGCGGCGTTAGCCACGCTCCCGCCGCTGTCCGAAAGTTCTGAGGTGTCGCAGTCGCAAACCGTTTTTCTCACCATGTGATCCCAGGCAAAGACCGTGCTGGCAAGCTTCAATTGACCTGCGACACGCCGACGTGACGGTTATGATAGCGAATGTCACCGTCTGTTGTGGCATGGTCGCCCGACCATGCCACCCGTGCGACCGCAGGTCTCCATTCGCTGCCGCGACATTTGAACTGGAGACCTTCGGTCGGCCCGGCGGCACGGTCGGGAGACCGTGCCCCAACACTACGGCCGAATTTGGAGAGCTCGAAAAGAGCATGCCGAACTGTGACATCATCACCTAGTAAGACGGTGGTACTGCGGGGATGCGGAAACGCTTCACGGACATGAATTCAGACCCAAAAACAGCCCTGCGCAAAGCTGGTTCGGAAACACCGTTCGGCGGCGCTCACGATCACCGGGTTGACAATCACTAACGAATCGTCGTCAAACGCTGGAAATAGGAATTTGCCGAACTGGAACTCGATCCAAAATCTGGCTGATCCAGCGTTCGCGACTTCGATACATCGTCCGGTATGCGGATTCGCAAAAAACCCTATGAGCGAGGATTGATCGACGGGAGTACCGTAAGGCGCAGTTCCACGACTCGTTGCGTCAACGGATACATCGTGCGACGTTGAGCAAAGCGTCGAAGAAACGCGGCAGGTCACACTTAGGTAATATGGCCCATTGATCGTCATTGGTAGAGAAGTCGTCCGCGGTACTCCAATGCCTGATGCGACTATTTGGTAGTCACGAAGGCTTTCGCAGCTTCTTTCGATGTCCGCACAGTTTTCGATCACTTTTCTTTCCTTGCGGCGTAACTCATGCACACGTCCTGTAAAAGGGTTGGTGACGATGCGCACCTCATCGGTCGGAGTCAGCAGTTGAACTTGCGCCCGGGTTGGCACAACTCCCGTTTCGACAACGAACTGCATGAATGATTGGATCTCACCAGCGAACGGAACTAGCGTCGGTGAGTAAGGAATCAATGTGTGGGTGTATTGCTCGCACATATCGTCAAAACCCCCGCGCCGCGCAAATATCCTCAAAATCCCGCAAGTGATACCCCACGCCCGTGTAGTCCAGCACGCGGAGCAGGCCGCGTAACGCCACGCCAAATCCGTCCGGGCCGCTGAAGCCGCCGAATTGGCCTCCTCCCTTCACGTGCGGTTCCAGGTCGAGGAACACGCCGGGGATGCCGCGCCGCGCGAGTTTCTTTTCCAGCTTCGGGAGCGCATCGCGGAAATCGCGCAGGATCAGTTCGTGGGCGCTGTCGCCGCGGTCGGCGGGGACGAAGTGCTTGAGTGCCTCCTCATCAACATGACCGACGCGCTTGGGCGGCGCGGGGTGTCGAAAATCCTTGATGTGCATCCAGCCGATGCCGGACTTCATCGCCAGGTATTGCTCGAACACTTCGCCCTGCGTGTAACCTTGACAGGCGATGTTGCCGCCATCGAAGACCAGCACCATCGCCGGATGATTGACGCGGCGATGCAGTTCGGCCATCAGGTAGCCGTTCTGCCCGACGAGGTTGGCCTCGACCTCCAGGCCGAACGTCAGGTCGGAGCGATGGCAGGTCTCGGCGATCTCGCCGAGTTGGTCGGCCGCCTGGGCGAGATGCTCCTTGGGATCGCTGCCGCGCGGGTGATAGAACGAAAAGCCGCGCACCAGTTTGGTCTCGAACGCATGGGCCAGCTCGCAGGCCTTTTTCACGTCCTTGAGATACTTCTTGAACGGCACGAAGGCGTTCTTGGTGCCGTCTTCCACGTCGACGAGCTTCACTTTGCCGATCGGCGAGCCGATCGACGTCACGTTCAGTCCGTAGTCGTCCTCCAGGTGGCGAATCTTCTGGATCTCGGGCGTGGTGAGCTGCATCACGTTCTTGATGCCCTGCCCGACGTCGATGAACCGCAGGCTGTAATACTGCAAGCCCAGGGCGGCGAAGGCCGCGAACTGCGGCTCGGCCAGCTTATGGGCGGCGGCCTCGTCTGCGAAACCAGAGAGAATGACGGTGGGCGTCTCGGAATTCGGCATCGAAGGCTCGCGACGAGTGGTCTGGGCAGGCGGAACGAGCTACCATTCTGGGGGGCTGCGCAAAGCGGGGCAAGGGGCCGCGCCCTGACGTATCAACCAAGGGAAAGGCTGTTTTCTTCGAATAGTTGTGGGAGGCGTCTCCGACGCCGATTGGACCGGCGCTGATTCGTGTTGCCAGCGTTACCTGCTAGCAGGGCTTTCTCCATCGGCGTCGGAGACGCCTCCCACAGGTTCCTCCTGCTCCGTCGCAGACTTGCTATCCAACGCCGCAACGCTCAAACTCAACAGTATTCCGACCCAGCAATCGCCACGCATTTCGCTCTGCAAA
This sequence comes from Planctomycetia bacterium, assembly GCA_034440135.1. Classification (NCBI taxonomy): domain Bacteria; kingdom Pseudomonadati; phylum Planctomycetota; class Planctomycetia; species Planctomycetia bacterium. Next base: position 4,350 of record JAWXBP010000056.1, on the reverse strand, counting down.
GAGGGTTCTATGAGACCGCGCCAAATTTGGTTTGCTTTGATGGCTATTTCGCTTGCCGGACCGTTGCAGGCGCAGGATACGGGTATTGAATCGACTGAGAAGCTACTTCGACAATTAGCGGATCAATATGTGCCGAGCGAAGCGGCGTTTGCGGGTTACATTGCCCCCCGAGAATTGTTGAAGCGCCCCGGCATGGAATTGATGCCGCACGAAGTGATTGAGGCAGGTGGAAAGCGCGATCTGGGATTCAACCCGGAAGTTCTCGATGTGATCATCGTGTTCGGTACGATGACCGAGCAAGGTCAGCCGTTCGCGGGAATGGTGATGCACGCCTCGGAGCCGCTGAAAGCGGCCAGCCTGTTTCCGCCGCTGGCGAGTGTAACGGAAGATGGAACGGTCGCCGGAAAGAAATTTCGGCGTGCGCTCGATCCGACGCAGCCGAGCTATTGTCTCGTGGATGAGCGGACAATTCTGTTTAGTCCGGAATCATCCCTGAAGGCGATGCTGGAGGCGAAGCAAACGTCACCGTTGCGTGAACTGCTGGCGAAAGCGACACTTAAGAACGATGTCACGGTCATGGCGACGCTAGAACCATTGCGCGGCGTCATTACACAGTTGCAGCGACAGGCAAGCCAGCTTCCGCCGCCGTTCCAGCCGCTATTGAAGATTCCGGACCACATCCAGCACGCGCAGCTCACGCTGAGCGCGCGTGACGGCGTTGTCGCACGCTTGGCGCTCATATCGCAGGATGAAGCGAACGCGAAGGAGTTGGCGAAACTGCTGGAGACGGCGCGCGCTTTCGGCAAGCAAGCCGCGCTGATGCAGCTCGCAACCCAGCCAAAAACCGACGACGAAGTGGAATTGGCCGGACGCAAGTACATGAAGCGGATGATCGAAGCGCAAAGCGAGTTGCTCGCGCCCAAGGTGCAAGGGAAACGCGTGGAGTTGCGCTACGAACTCGATTCCGGCGTCGCGACCTCGGGGACCATGATCGCACTGTTACTACCAGCGCTGCAAACCGCGCGAGAAGCCGCACGTCGAGCGCAGTCGTCGAACAACCTCAGAGAGATCGGGTTGGCGCTTCACCGCCATCTCGCCGAACATCGCGAATTTCCGGCCTTTGCCACTTTCGATTCCGACGGAAAGCGACTGCTGAGTTGGCGAGTCCGCATCTTGCCTTACCTGGGGCAGGAGCAGCTCTACCAAGAGTTTCATTTGGACGAACCATGGGATAGCGCCCACAACCGAAAGCTAATCTCGCGAATGCCGGGCGTCTTTCGTTCGCCGCATCATGCGAGCGAGTCGGCCGGCGAGACGGTATACTTGGCGATTCGCACCGAAAGCTCATTGATTGGCGAAACGCCCAAAAAACCAGCCGATGTCACCGACGGGCTCTCGCTTACCTTATTGGCGTTAGAAGCGAACGCTGATCAGGCCGTCCCGTGGACGAAGCCGGATGACTTATACGTCTCCGCAGAAGATCCTCTTGCCGGCATCGGCGCTTGGAACGACGGGGGCACGACAACGCTCATGGGCGACGGCACCGTACACTTCGTCAACGCCGACGCCGAGACCTTTCGAAGAATGACGACGGTCAACGGCGCTGAGCCGGTCGAGATGCGCAAGGCCCCATGACGCGACTACTACTACGATTCGCCACGAACATCAACATTCGCACGATTCACGAGGACCCACAACATGAACCTTCCGTCCCTTCGACTGTTGCTCTTCGGTTGCCTTGCCGCCAGTCTGATGACGGCCCCGGCCCACGCCCAAAAATCCGCCGCCAAGAAACCGACGGTGCCGATCTTTCGGCTGTCCGGCGCCGTGAGCGAGAAGCCCCCCGTCGCCGACATCTTGTTCGGCTCCGCTGGCGGGGAATCGCTGACCGGGCTGGTCGCACGGCTCAAGAAGGCCGGCGAGGATGAGCAGGTCAAGGCGATCGTCATGCTCTACGACGGGGCGTCGATCGGTTCCGCGCAGATCGAAGAAATTCGCCAGGCCATGGGCAAGCTCCGCGAGCAAGGCAAAGAGATTTACGTCCACTCCGATTCGTTGCAGATGGGCGACTACGTGCTGCTCTCCGGCGCGTCGCGCGTCAGCGTGGTGCCGACGGCCGACGTCTGGGTGGCCGGTGTCGGCGGCGAATCGATGTTCCTGCGCGGCCTACTGGACAAGCTTGGCGTGCAGCCGGATTTTCTCACCTGCGGCGAATACAAGAGCGCGGCCGAGCAGTACATGCGGACCGGACCCAGCACCGCCGCCGAGCAGATGCAGAATTGGTTGCTCGATAGCCAGTTCGAAACCTATGTCGATTTGATCGCCGCCGGCCGCAAGGTCGACGCCGCGAAAGCCCGGGCTTGGATCGATAACGGTCCTTACACCGCCGAGAAGGCGCTCAAGGAAGGTTTGATCGACGCCGTCGAACATCGCCAGGATTTCACCGCCGTGCTGAAAGGCAAGTACGGCGACGACGTCGTGTTCGATCGCAAGTACGGTCACAAGAAGGCGCCGGAAGTGGATCTTTCTTCGCCGTTCGGTCTGGTGAAACTCTGGGCCGACGCGATGAACGAAGCCAAGGCCAAGAAAACCAGCAAGGATTCGATCGCCATCGTGCATGTCGAAGGGGCGATCGATCTCGGCAACGGCGGCATCTCGCCGCTCAGCATGAGCGAAGCCGCGAGCAGCACGGCGATTCGCAAGGCGCTCGACGAGGCCGCGGCCGATGACTCGGTGAAGGCCGTCGTGCTCCGAGTGAATTCGCCCGGCGGCAGCGCCGTGGCGAGCGAGATCATTCTGGACGCCACGAAGCGCGTGAAAGCCCGCAAGCCCTTCGTGGTCTCGATGGGCGACGTGGCCGGCAGCGGCGGGTACTACGTCGCCTGCGGATCGGACGTAATCTTCGCCGACGCCGCGACGATCACCGGCTCGATCGGCGTGGTCGGCGGCAAGCTGGCGACGACGCAGCTGTGGAACAAGGCCGGCGTGTCATTCAAGGAATACCGCCGCGGCGCGAACGCCGGCATGCTCAGCTCCGGCAGCGTGTTCAGCGATGCGGAACGCACGCGGATGCAAGCCTGGATGGACGAGATCTACGGCGTCTTCAAGGGTCACGTCGTCGCGGCGCGCGGCGATCGCCTGAAAAAGCCGATCGACGAACTGGCCGGCGGTCGGGTCTTCACCGGCAAGCAGGCGCTGGAACTCGGCCTGGTCGACAAGCTCGGCACGCTCGACGACGCGATCACGTACATCGCCGGCGAAGCGAAACTCGAAAAAGGCAAGTACGAACTGCGCGTAATCCCGCGCAATCGCGATTTTTTCGAGCAACTGCTCGAACAAAGCGCCGGTGACGATGACACCGGACGCATCGAGGCGGACGAAGACGTGCGCCTGTTCAACCGCCAGCAGCTTTCCTTGGTCGAGCTGGCGCTGCCTTACTTGAAGCAACTGGAACCGCACCGTTCCCGCGCAGTGGTGAACGGGCTCCAACAGCTGGAAATGCTGAACCGCGACGGCGTCTCGTTGCTGACGCCGACGTATCTGATTACAAAATAACGGTCGCGGATCAACGACGTCGTTGCCGCAAAGCCCAGGGGAGGCCCTCGGAGGTTGTGCATGAAAAGCAAGTTGTCGGTGGCCTCCCCTGGGCTTATTTGCGCGCTGGCGTTGTTTGCAACCATCGCGTCGCTGACGTTGCGCGCCCGCGCCGAAGATGCGGCGACGCATGAACCCGCGATCACCGACAGCGACCGTGAGCATTGGTCGTTTCGGCCGCTAAGCGAGCCGACTCCACCAGCAGTCCAAGCCGAAGATTGGCCGATCAACGCGATCGATCGCTTCATCCTCGCGAAGCTGGAAAAGAAGGGATTGTCCCCCGCGCCGCCAGCCAATCGGGTCACGTTGATTCGACGCGTGACGCTTGATCTCATCGGCCTGCCGCCGACGCCGGAAGAGGTCGACGCCTTTATTGCGGACGAACGACCGGACGCGTACGAGTGGTTGCTGGATCGTCTGCTCGCTTCGCCGCGGTACGGCGAACGCTGGGCGCAACATTGGCTCGATCTGGCCCGCTACGCCGAGACCGATGGCTTCGAGCATGACCTCGTGCGTCCCACTGCTTGGAAGTATCGCGACTGTGTGATTCAAGCGTTGAACGATGACCTGCCGTACGACGAGTTCGTGCGACGCCAGATCGCCGGCGATGTGCTTCGTCCGGACGACGCGTCGTCCTCGATCGCGACCGGCTTCGCGCTCTGCGGCCCGGACATGCCGGACATCAACCGCCAGGAAGAGCGCCGGCATATGGTGTTGAACGACATCGCAGGCACGGTCGGCAGCGTGTTCCTGGGC